>JAAAOZ010000087.1 GCA_009908585.1 Chloroflexota bacterium | reverse complement strand
CACACGCCGCCAAAATTTCTACCAGTAACACCAAAAAGCCTAGAAGTCGATAGTATTTCATTTCACTGCTCCTCAGACATTTACAAATCCAATCGCACGTCGAGCGCTGCTAGGTCCAATGCCTTGCCGATTTCACCAGCAGCAGTCTCAAGCACAGCTTCCATATCCAATGTCTCGCGCATCCTAGCGGCTATCTCACCCGTTACCCGCTCGCGGGCCGCGCGGCGCTGGGTGTCCTCGTAGAGGCGGGCGCTTTCCAGGGCGACGCCCAGTTGCTCGACCAGATCCTCCAAGACGGTGATCTCCTCGGATGACCACGTCTCGCCGGGTTCATCTTTGCGAAAGCTCAGCACGCCCACCACCTGCCCACGCTGCTGGATGGGAATGGCCAATGTCGAGACCGCTTCGCCATTATCGCCCGTTGGACTAGCGCCCTGAATCGTCTGGCCGGTTTGGGCAGCCTTACGCATGTCGACATCCCAATCGCCCTCCGCCGCAACGATGGCCTGCTGCGCATATCGATAGCCCCAACCCGACCGAGCACGGAGTAATTCGTGCCACGCTTGCCTGGATAGCTCGCCATAGGCGCGCTGCTCCGCCTCGAGCGCGGCCTGACTTTCGGCGAACAAGCGCGCGTTGTCGATAGCGACGGCCACCTGATCGGCCATCGTCTGCAACACGGTGATCAGGGCCTCATCAAAGGTCTCTGGCTGATCGCTTGCCACCGACAGCGCCCCGATCACTTCACCACGCGAGCGCAGCGGCAACGCAGCCTCGGAACGGGTGTCCGATAGTTCCTCAATAGTCACCCGCACCTCATCCTCCTCAGCGACTTCGGCGATGCGCGCTTCAGCATGCCTGACGCACCATCCAATCATGCCCTCGCTCACCCGAAGGCGAAACCCTCGCTCCGTTATCGCTTGTCCACCCGCGCCGCTGCCGGCCCGGGCCACCATCCATTCCCCGGTCTCGTCGAGGAGGAATAATCCCACATAATAGAGATCAAACTGATCACGAATCATATCAACCACGGTGTCCATCAACTCATTGACATCTAAGATGGAAGCGGCGGCCCGACCGACTTTAGCTGCGGCCTCGAGCTGAGTTGAGCGTCGCTCCAGATCGACTGTGCGCGCCGTCACGCGGGCCTCCAGGGTGTCGATCAAATCGCGCAACCTGGTGGTCATCGTGTTGAATGCTCTGGCCAAGCGACCAATCTCATCCTGTTGGGTCACTTCCACCCGCCGCGAAAGTTCCCCATCGGAAATCGACTGCGCGGTAGCGGCCAGGTTCTCCACCGGCTGCACGATCTGGCGCACCAACAGCACCGCCACGCCACCGGCCGCTGCCATCGCCACCACGGTGAGGCCAGCGAGGAGGATAAGCGTGGTGATGGCCAAACCCAACGCCTGAGACAGAGCCTGTTCAGCGACAATATAGAATCCCTGCCCCCCCACCTCGATCTGATCGTGTGCTAATACTACATCTGTGCCACTTAATCCAGGATATATCCCATCTTGGCCGGGTATGGCAAAGGTCGTTTCTCTCAACACAACCGAGGGATTGCGATGAGCGATGACCCGATTTTGTTCGTCCACAATATAGACGCTCTGCCCTTCCCCGACCCGCACGTCAGCGATGAGATCCCATACCCTCTTCAAGCGCGCATCGGCCACCAGAACACCGCTTATCTCACCACTGCGTGGATCAAAGATAGGAACCGCAAGGGTCAACAGCGGCTCAGCGGACGCCGGATCAAAGCGGACGGGACTGAAATAGCTCTCACCTGTCTCCTGAGGGATGAGAAACTCGTCGGCTTGAGAACGGTCGCGCAAGTCAATCTCCCCGATTGTTTGGACGCGGGAGAGGCGCGCCTGTTCACGTCCCGCTTCATCTAATAATGCCAGTTCGTTAAACGCATCTTGGTAAGTCAAAAGCTCAGACAGAACCCCTCTTTGCTGATCAAGAGATAAATCCTGCAATCCCCGCACTTCAACTACGAAACGTAACTGGCTCTCTAACTCCCAAAAGAAAGCTTCCACGGCCGTAGAGACACGCTGGACGATCTGGGCTTGCAAGTTCAGTGCTTGCTGCTGCTGAACGCGGAAGGTACGCAAGCCCAAGACGATCCCCACCAGCAGAAGGGGGAACACGGTCACAAGTATAAAGAATACGATCAATCGGGTCCGAAGGCTATTACGCATAGACTTTCCTCTTTCCGTAAGTCATTTCCGTAGACACGATACCGCTAGGCCTAGGCCACCGATAGCAGCCACTTCAGCGGATGATGTCATCTGCTTGGCGCAGAACCTCATCAGGTATGTCCAGGCCAATAGCCTCTGCCGTTTTGAGATTGATGGTCAAAAAGAACTCCGGCGTCTCCACGGGCAGGTCGGCTGGGCTGCTTCCGCGCAGGATCTGATCGGCCAGTCGGGCGGCCTGACGACCGATGGCGGACAACGTAGGGGCATAGGAGAGCAGCGCCCCATATTCCACACCGGGCGCCAGATAGGGTAAATCCCGCTCAATGGCTGCTGCGGCCAGCTCTTGAACGATCGAGACATTAAACACCCGTTCAGAGAAAGTTAGAAGGGCATCCGCATTCTCCGGTATGCTGCTGGGAATTGTTGCGGCCGCATCTGACGACTGTACTTCTTGCAATATCAACTCGACGCCCAATTTCGCAGCCGCATCCTGCACCGCGCCCAACTTTGTCAGTGTCACCGGATCATCTGGATTGTAAGGCACAAAGACCTGCTCAATATCAGGCGCAACTTGCAAGAGCCACTCCAACGCCCGGCCCTCATTTACCGCCCCCTTAGCCGCTGAGACGATGCCGGTGACATTACCACCCGGATCCGAGAAATCCTCGACCAGACCGGCCGTCACAGGATCGGTTACCGCCACAAAGAGCACCGCTACGTCCGTGCCATCCGTGACCTTTTGAGCCGTCTGACAAGCGGGTGTGGTGACACACAGGATCAAATCCACATCTTTCTGCATCAGATCCTCGACAGCACTTTCTAATGCCGCCATCCCGCCCGACATATCCGCGTTCACATAATTGACGTCTTCCCCTTCAACATAATCCAAGTCAGCCAAGCCAGCCTTGAAACCTTCGATAGGCATCTCTATGCCAAAGGGGTTAACTACGCCCACGATCGCAGCCTCAGGTTCAGCAGGGCCACACGCCGCCAAAATTCCTACCAGTAACACCAAAAAGCCCAGAAGTCGATAGCATTTCATTTCACTACTCCTTAGACATTTACAAATCCAATCGCACATCTAACGCTGCCAATTCCAATGCCTCACTGATTTCGCGAACGGCCGTATTAAGCACAATCTCCATATCCAAGCTCTCGCGCATCCGAGTTGCAACCTCACTGATCAATCGCTCAAGGGCCGCGCAGCGCTGCGTATCCTCGTAGAGGCGGGCGCTTTCTAACGCCCCACCCAACTGATCGCGTGAGCTTTCTAAGAGCGCCTCCTCGTCCGAGGCCCATTCGCTAGATTTACGGGCCTGGAACGTACCCAACACCTGACCGCGCGACTCAATCGGCATCGTGAAAACATTCAACTCACCGGTCTCCGGCGTGGCGCTGGATAATTCGATAGGATCACTCATCGCTCTAAGGCCCTCCTCGCTGCAGAAGTAGCCGCGGATCGCGGCCCACGCCTCGGCGCTGACCTCACCGTAAGCGCGCTGCTCCGCCTCGAGCGCTGCCTGCGTCTCGGTAAAGAGGCGGCATTTTCGATAGCGACGGCCACCTGATCGGCCAACCCCATCAGAAAGCATCAACAAAGACCTCAAGGGCCTCTGGTACTGTATCGGCTCCTTCGAGAATCTCCCCCCACGCAGCTTCTCTGACGTCAACCTGATGATACGTCACCTTATCCGCGCTTACGTCCCCTAGGGAGCGTCGGTCGACGCCGATCACGCGGTCCACGCTGGTGCCCTGTGTCAGGTAGGGCAAAAGCACCCGACCCGCATATCCCGATATACCTATCACTACAATGCTACGTTTGTCCATATCCTCTTCCCGCTTATGCAGATTCGGCCTGATCCAAATCTACCGTTTTGTCCGCCCCCATCCGCACCTCCACCTCGGCAATACCCAGCCGCTCTCCCATCTCGCGGAGAGCCGTCTGGAGGATGGCGTCCATGTCCAACGTCTCGCGCATGCGGGACGTGATCTCACCCAGCATCTGTTCACGGGCGGCGCGGCGCTGCGTGTCCTCCAGCAAGCGGGCGTTCTCCAACGCCAGGGCGATCTGGTCGCTGGCCTCTTCCATCAGCGCGATGTCCTCGGATGACCAGGGCTCCTGCTCTGCACTACGCCGCAGGACGATGGAGCCAATACGTTGCCCGCGCAGGCGGATGGGAGCTGCCAATTGATAACTGGTCCCATCGTCTTCCTGGATGACGGTTGCCTCACGGTGACCCAAGTCCTCCAATGCCGGTGTAGCGGCGGATGGGGCGGGCACCACGCTCACACCGGTGTAGCGATAGGCGGAGGGGCGATGAGCCGCCTGATCTCTCCATGCCTCACGCACCCGCCGCCCGTAGAGGGTCTCAAGTTCCTTTAGCGCCCATTGGCTTTCCTTCAGCAGTTGGGCGTTCTTGATGGCCAGCGTGATCTGGTCGCTCAGCGTCTTGATGATCGTCACGTTCCGATCGGTGAACGCTCCCTTCTCTAGCGACTGCACGTCAATTACGCCGATGATCTCTCCCTGGGATTCAAGCGGCACCGCCATCTCGGAGCGGGTCTCAGGAAGATCTGGGTTATTAAAATGGACTGCGTCCTCGCCCACGTCCAGCGCGATGCGAGATACACCAACGTCGGCCACAAAACCGACAATGCTCCCTCCCCCCACTCTCAACCGGTGCCCGCGTTCCAGCATCCGATATCCTCCCGCCGAGGAAGCCGCCTGCAAAATCGCATATTCCCCTGCCTCGTCTATCAGGAAAATGCCGGTGTGATAGAAGCCAAACATGACTGAGATAAGGTGGACCGTCTCGTCCAACAATTTGTCAAGATCTCGGATCGACGCCGCTTGCCGGGCGACCTGGGCGGCGCCCTCTAGATCAAATAGGCTATCCTCCAGATCACGCGTGCGCTCGGCGACGCGCTCCTCCAGGCTGCCAACCAGGTCGGTCAGCCATGCCACCATCTTGTTGAACTCGTTGCCCAGTTCTTCAAGCTCGTCGCCGGTGCGAATGTCTAACTCGTGGTCTAGATCGCCGTCCATAACACGTGTTACGCCCTGTCGCAGTTCGGCGATGGAGCTGATCATCCGTTGGAACACAAAGCGCCGCCAGCTTAGAACCACCCCCATGATCAGTACGATGCCAGCAAGCATCAGCAACCCGGCTCGCTGCTGCTCCATGAGGGATATATCATCAACGGCACGAGCGAGGAGATGCATCCGCCATACACTGACACCTCCCATCAATACGGCCAGGATGATCACCAGACTCGAGGCGATGGTCAGCTTGCGCCTGATATTCCACTTGAATAGCCTTTCCCAAAACCTGTCTGTTGCCCGTTTTGTCATGTTTCCCCATTCCCTCGTGTAGGTTCCGGTTCGCCCTCAGCGACATATTCCAATTGTATCAGCCCCTCCGATGCCCGCAGCGATCGCCCCAGCTCCTCAATCGCCGTCCGGAGGATGTTGTCTACGTCCGTGGAAGCGCGCACACGGGACGTGATCTCAGACGCTAGCCGCTCGCGGGCGGCGCGGCGTTGGATATCCTCGTAAAGACGGGCGCTCTCCAAGGCCAAACCGGCCTGCGTACCGATTGCGCGCGCCAATGCCTTCTCGTTCTCAGTCCACTGGGGGCCGGCTTCTTCGCGTTCCATCACAATCTGTCCCACGACTTGATCCTGCAAAAACACAGGAACGAGTAGTTGCCCCCCTTCAGTTTCCTGCACGTCTTGAGGGGCCGCCTCCAAGATAGGTTGTGGCAGATCAGCAGAGCTTCTGATTTGCGATAAGACGATGCCATCATAACGATAGCCGCGCGTCCCGACCTCTTCTCGCCATGCCTGCTGGGTTCGCTCGCCATAGAGCATCTCTAAGCGATCCAAAGCGCGCTGGCTCTCCGTTAAGAGGCGCGCATTGCGGATCGCCAACGCCAACTGGTCCGCCATCGTCTGCAACACCGAGATGTCCTCATCGGAGAAGGCCGACTCGCGCTTCGATTGGACGTTCAACACGCCAATCACCTCGTCCTGGATCATCAACGGCAACCCCATCTCCGAGCGCGTCTCCGGCAGATCCGGGTTATCGAACCACACAGCATCCTGACCAACATCGAGCGCGATGCGCGGCTCGCCCTGCCTCGCCACGTAGCCCACGATGCCCTCGGCATCCTTGCCGACGCGCAGGCGATGGCCGCGTTGCAACATCCGCTTACCGCCTTCCGAGGAGGCCGCCTCCAACACAGCATATTCCTGCGACTCGTCCAGCAAAAAGATGCCGGCATGATAGAAATCGAACTGCTCGGAGATCAGATTAACCATCGTGTCCATCAACTGGTCAATGCTACGAATGGCCGCCGCATCGCGGGCCACCACAGCCGCCGCCTCGAGCTGCTCTGAACGGCGCTGCAATTCCGAGGTCCGCTCCTCGACGCGCGTCTCCAAAACCTCCTGGGTCGCCTCCAGCGCCAAGTTGCTCTCGCGCAACTCGGCCTGGATCTCGCGCTGCTTGCGCAGGTTGTTCAACTGCAAGGCTAAAATCCCCGCGAATATCATTAACATCACAGTCCCGATAATCAATCCAGGCCCAAATCGCTCAGCAAAGGTCGGCGGCTGATTAAGAATGACGCTGAAGCCCGGCAGACTGGGAGTATAGCCCGGCAACGCATTAATCGAGATGCCAAAGCGCTGCAACTGATCATAATCGAATATATATCGATTAGGACTCTCACTGATCACGGGAATCGATTGGACCTCTTCGCCTGCCAAAGTTTGCGCTGCCAATTCCGCGCTCGCCTCCCCCTGCGACGTCCCATTGGCCAACATCCCGCCGACCAGCCCGCGCCCCATATAAAAATCCCACAGGCCATAGATGGGACGATCCGTGGCGGCATAGAGTTGCTCGATGCTCTCCTCATAGGTGAAAAATCGGCCCGCCGCGTCGCGGTTCAGCAGGATGAGCAGCACCAGGCTGTTCGGCGGCAACTGGCCCAGCCTCTCCCGCAATTCTTCAATCGCTAATCCCTGATAGACGACGAACTCAACCTCGTCCTCATAGGAAGCCCGGACCTGCTCAAACTGCTTCTGAATCAACTGGCCGGTCGCCGTCATATCGTTGACCACGACGATTTGCTCAGTTTGGGGGTGCAGCGCCAAGGCGACCTCCAAGGTGGCATCAATATCCACCTCTTCCACGACGCCTGTGAACATCTCGTATCCCTGCAAATCCTCCGGCTGGAAGAAGTTCACGCCACAAAAGACCACCGGCACATCCGGGAAGAGCTGATCGTGATATTGACGCATAAACTCAAAGGCGTTGTTATCGGAGACGATGATGACCTCGAATGCGACATCGCGATACTTCTCCTGATACATCTGGAAAAGTTCCAGCGCGTAGGCCTCATCGAAGGGCAACCGCTTGGTGTCCATATATTCGATATACAGCTCCACCTCGCCCGCCACGTCACTTTCAGGCCCCGTCAACGTATCGCGGATCGCCGCGACGATGTCATCCGTCCACGATAAGCCCTGATGATAGGAATTCACCACCAACACCGGACGTCGGGCCTCATCCGACGCTTGCGAAAGCTCCGATGGTTGTCCAAGTTGTTGTGCAAGGGATGACACACGCTGCGCGTAGGAAGCTCGCGGCGCCAGGCTCAACATCACCAGCGCCAGGAGCATCACAGCCGCCCCTCTATAAGCCTGCGATTTCACACTTCTCGTCATCATACCGCTTCCCTTTATTCTCTCGCTACTCATCCCGATGGGCCTCTTCCTGGCGATGACCGGCGCCGATCACAATCGTCCCGGAGGCTTTCAACGCCCCACTCAACTCGCGCAAGGTCGTCTGCAACACGTCGTCAATGTCGGTGGCAGCGCCTCGGACGTGCTCTGAGATTTCGGAGGTCAACCGCTCGCGGGCCGCGCGGCGCTGCGTCTCATCCAAGAGCCGCATATTCTCAGCGATGATCGCCATCCGCTCGGCGACGACCTCCATCAACGCGATCTCGTCATCGGTCCACTCGCGCTCGCCGCTATCATCCTGAACCATCAAGCCGCCGATGGACTGACCGCGCAAGAGGCTGGGCGCTACCAGCACCGAGCGCGCCGGCCCGGCCTCGTCATCGGGCGTGACGACTTGCGGCTCGCGTGCGACCAGCGCTCGCTGAATCTTCTCCGTGAGATCCTCATCGACCGGCGCGGCGCCGGGGCGGGCGACTTCGTACTCCGTTTGCTCCAACTGGCGCTCGAACTCCGACCAACCGCGCCGTACATAACGCCGCTGCGTCGCTTCCATCTCAGCCAACGCTGTCTGCGCCTGATCCAACAAGCGCGTGTTCTCAATCGCGATGGCCACCTGACTCGCCATCGTCTGCAAGACGGCGATGTCCTCTTCCGAGAAGGCCGCGCGCTCTGCGGATTGAATGGTCAGCGCGCCGATGGCCTCTCCACGGCTGATCAACGGCAGCGCCATCTCAGAGTGCGTGTCAGGCAGATGGGGATTGTCAAATCGCACCGCCGCCTGCCCCACGTCCAACGCGATGCGCGCCTCTTGGTTCGCCACACACTGGCCGATCATCGAGGAGCCGCCGACCTCGAGCTTGTGGCCCTCGGCCATCATCGCCTCGCCGGCCTCGCCAGTGCCAGACCGCAGGACGACCCAGCGATCCGGCTCGTCCGTCCATTCACCACTTTCATCGACCAAGAAGAGGCCGACGTAGTAGAGATCGAAGCGCTCCCGCACCAGTGAAACCACCCGATCCATCAGTACATCGAGATCGAGGAAGCTACTGACGATCTGCGCGACCTCGGCGGCTGCCTGGATTTGATACGCGCGCTCCCCCACCTCCTCCAGCAAGAGCGTGCCTTTTAGCGCGCTGCTGATCTGCCCGCGCAGCACGTGATAGGTCGTTCCCTGCCAAGGGTCCGCTTCAAAGAGCACAAGGCCCAATTGATTATCCCGAAAGTAGAGCGGCTCGACGACCA
>JAAAOZ010000447.1 GCA_009908585.1 Chloroflexota bacterium | reverse complement strand
TAGTGTCTTTGATGATAGTTGCTATCTTGTTGTCCGCGTGTCAACCGACAGCCCCGCCTTTCGAATGCACCGACAGCCTTGGCTGTGTGACCATCGCCCCTGGCGAACCGGTCAAGCTGGTCGAGATGACGGTGATCGAGCATCCCAGCGAAGCCTTGAGCAACTTTTGTGCTGAGATGACACGTGGGTTTGAGCTGGCTATTGCGGAACGGGGCACCGAACTGTTGGGGCATGCGGTTGACCTGCAACAGGAGAACACGGGCTGCACGGGTGAGGGGGGAGCCAACGCGGCGCTGCGCGTGGTGGCCGATCCCCAGATTGTGGGTATCCTGGGCCCCGTGTGCTCTGGAGCGGCGGTGGAGGCCAGCCCGATTATGTCTGAGGCCGGTCTGGTCATGATCTCGGCCAACAACCAGGCGCCCGAGCTGACCGCCGTGAGCGGCGAGCCGGGGGAAGCCTGGCAGCCGGGATACTACCGCACGATATACAACGGGGCCACCCTATCCGAGGCTGCCGCCCACTTCGCCTTTGCCGAACTGGGGGTGAGCAAGGTGGCCATGCTTGACGATGGCACCGCGACCACAACGGGCTTCACCGACGCCTTTGAGCAGATCTTTACCGCGCTAGGCGGTGAAATCGTGCTCTCGGCGGCTGTGGCGCCTGGGGATACGAACATGAAACCGGTCTTGACCTCCATCGTGAACGCAGAGCCGGAACTGCTGTTCTTCTCTCTCAAAAATCAAGAGGGTGTGCCTGCACTGCAACAGCAGGAAGACGTGCCCGGCGCCGAGGAGATCGTCATATTAGGGACGGCGACGATGTTTTCTGACGAGGTACTGGACGTCTTGGGGACTGACGGATTGGGGATGTATATGACCGTTCCAACCGCCCTGAGCGGGCCAGAAGTGGATCAGGTGGTGGCCGATTACGAGACGACGTACGAGACGGCCCGGCCGTCGCGAGACCAGTTCATCTTCGCCTACGATGCGGCAAATTTGCTTATGGATGCGATTGAGACGGTGGCGGTGCAAGCGGAGGATGGGACGTTACACATTGGGCGTCAGGCTCTGCGGGACGCCTTGTACGCCACGGCTGACTATGAGGGGGCGTCTGGCAGTCTGACCTGTGACCAATATGGCGATTGTGCTTCGATCAGTTTTGACATTATGCGCTACGCCGACCCGGAGGCTGGCACTGCCGGGATGCTATCCAACGTCGTGTTCACGTATGCGCCGGGGCAGTAGCCGGAGCCCCGTCCGTTTGGAGGCAGAGGCGGTCGACCACGGTGGTTGGTGGGTCGGGTTCATACCGCTTAGGTAGTTCCAGAAATTAAAACCTCCCAAACCTGATGCTTTTTCCTCAGAAAACTGACCGTTTTTGGGAGACTTATTTTCTTGGAACGGCCTTAGCCTGGGGGTATAGTGGGCTGGATTGAACTTCGGGTCTGATAGAAGCGAAGTGGGGAAAACCGATGAAACTATTCAAACCTAAACTGGCGCGCCGGTGGCGCAGGCTGGGGATCAACACCAAATTCAGAGCCATCTTTGGCCTGGTGTTGGCTTTGATACTGTTGATGGCGATAACGAACTATGTGTCGTTAGCATTGCTGCGCCGTCGAACAGAACGGGATATTATCGCCAGTACAGAGATTCAGGCGCTGGTGTTAGAGATGGACCGGGGGTTACAAGAGGCCCGGGTGTTGCAGCGGGATTTTTTCCTGCGATATCCGACCGAGGGGCTGACGGCGGCGCGCGAAGCGTATGCGTTGGAAGCGGTCAAAAAGTTATCCCAAGTGGTAACCCTGAGCGCGGAGTTGCAACAACGGCTCGTTGGGACGGAGGTGAGCAGCGCCTTAGAGCTATATGAGGTCGATGTAAACTTGTATCTCTCGGCTGCGGCGCGCTTTGCGGAAACCTTTTTGGAATCTGTGGATTTGGTTACCTCCCTGGCAGCCCCTGAAACCGGGTTGGAAGCTCAACTGCAGCAGAACTCGCGCGGATTGCAGGAGACGTTAGAGGCGACCGGGGATAGATCTCTACTCGAGCTGTATAACGACCTGCGAGCCTTTGAGAGAGAGTATCTGAGCAGCCGCCAGCGACCGCAGATGCAATCGGCCTTGAACGTTGCGTTCCAACTTCGTGAGGCGATAAACAGCGCGGAGACTCTGACCGCGGAGGCCCAAACGCAAGCCTTGAGCTACCTCGATACCTATGAGACTCTCGCGCGCGAGATCGTCGCGCTTGACGCCGAGATTCAGGGCAAATTCAACGACTTTGATCTGCAAGCTCAAGCCGTTGACCCGATCTCGGCCCGGTTGATTAGAACTGCCGAGTCAGAGGTGGCGCAGGCGCGCGCCCGAATAGCGCAGGCGAATCAACTGGCTGCGATTATCCTGATCGGCGTAGTGGCGGGGGCGGTGTTGTTGGTCGCACTTGCCATCCGTCTCATCAACGCCAGTGTGACGCGCAACGTGGTCAAATTGACAGCAGCCGTGGGGCAGTGGCAGGCCGGAGACCTGAGCACGTCAGCCCAGATCGAGAGTGGGGATGAGCTGGGCGTCCTGGCTAAAGCCTTCAACGCCATGGCCAGCCAGCTGCAAGCTCTCATTGGCAACCTGGAGCGGCGCGTGAACGAGCGGACGCGGGACCTGGAGCTGCGGTCGGCCTATTTGGAGGCCTCAGCCGAGGTGGGGCGGGCGGTCGTCTCCATCCTGGATGCTGACAAGCTGATTGACCAGGTCGTTGACCTGACCTGCACCCGGTTTGGGCTGTACTACGTCGGGTTATTTTTGGTGGACGAGATGGGCGAGTGGGCCGAGCTTCGAGCTGGTACGGGTAAGGCTGGGCGCCAGATGCTCGCGGAGGAACATAGGCTGAAAGTTGGCGGGCGGTCAATGATCGGACAATGTGTGGCTCGAGGCGAGGCTCGTATCGCGTTGGACGTGGGGGAGGAGGCGGTCCACTTCGACAATCCGCTCCTTCCAGAGACTCGGTCGGAGGCTGCATTGCCGCTGCGGTCGCGCGGCCACGTGTTCGGCGCGATCACGGTGCAGAGCGCGCAGCCAGCGGCCTTCGACGAAGACGTGATCACGGTGTTGCAGACGATGGCCGACCAGGTGGCGGTAGCGCTCGACAACGCGCGTCTGTTTGCCGAGTTTGAGGATGCGTTGGAGGCGGCCAGGCGCGCTTCTGGTGAGTTGAGCCGTGAGGCGTGGGAAGAGTTGCTGCGCCGCCGCCGTGATTTAGGGTTCCACAGTGATGAGCGGGGTGTCATTAGGGCGGAGCAAATCTGGCGACCGGAGATGGAACAGGCGCTGCGGAAACGAGAGATCGTTGTGCACGACGCTGAGGAGGGAAATCGGCCCCTGGCCGTGCCCATCCGGGTGCGTGGTGAGGTGATCGGCGTGCTGGATACCTACAAGCCGGGGCAGGCGGGTGAGTGGGATGAAGAGGAAATCGGCATGTTGGAGACGCTGGTCGAACAGTTGGGCGTGGCGCTTGAAGGCGCCCGCCTCTATGAAGACACACAGCGCCGCGCGGCCCGCGAGCGCGTGGTCAGTGAGGTGACGGATCGGATGCGCGAGACGTTGGACTCCGCTGCGGTGCTGAAGACGGCCGTAGAGGATATCCGCCAAGCGCTGAATGTGCCCGAAATGACGATTAGCTTGGTGCCCGCTGCGGCCGCTGCTAGGCCCTCAATTGCGGTGGACGAAGATAAAGAGGAAAGAGAGAATGGTTAAGGCCCCGATGATAAGATGGAGCTTGTTGTTTCTGTTGATTTTTGCGCTTGTGCTTGTCCCATTCTTGATATTTGGAGAGCAAGTCGAGGCGTGGACGCACACCTTTATCAACCAGACCCATGAGCACCTGGTGTGGGTGGTGTTGGTGTTAGGCGGCATGCTTTCCTTAGATGTGTTATTACCCGTCCCCTCCAGCGTCGTTAGCACAGCCTGCGGCTACCTGTTGGGATTTTTCGGCGGGACGCTTACCTCATTGGGCGGGATGACGTTGAGTTGCATCTTGGGCTTTTGGCTGGGACACAGATTCGGACGCCCGATGGCGAATCGATTGGTGGGATCTGAAGAGCTGACGCGGCTGGAGAGGCTGAATCAGGAGTTAGGCGATTGGGCCATCGTCGTATCGCGTCCAGTACCGGTGTTGGCGGAATCGGCCGTGCTCTTTGCCGGGATTGGCGAATGGTCGTTCCCGCGCTTTATGCTGCTATCGACCTTATCCAACGTGGGCATCTCCTTGGTGTATGGCGCTGTGGGCGCGTTTTCTGCCACGGTCAACTCCTTCTTGTTGGCATTTTTTGCAGCGTTAGCCTTGCCTGGCCTAGCGATGATCGTGATGCGGAAAAGAGGAGCGAGGCAATGACCTACGAGGTTCTAACGGCTGAACAGGTGGAACCGCTGATTGATACAGACCTATCGTTGGAGAAGATGGACAGCGCGACGGCTTCCATTGTGCGTATGCAGCACGTGATGGATCGCCTGCCGTTGCTCCGCCGCATCAATTTGATGGGGCTTCTGCAAGCGGTGACGCCTGCGTCGGTGCAACGCAAATTGGCGGTCAAAAAGGCCGTGCAGACGGCGCAATATCTGGGGGAGCATAATCGCGCGTGCATTGCGTTTTGGCGTGAGCACGGGATTACGTCGCTCGATTTCTTAGATCCCGGCGATGCTAATACCCTGCGTCAATTACCGATCATGACATCGGACTTTTTCTATCGTTATGCCCCGGAAGATCGCTTTTTGCGCGATCCGGATGAGGTGGAGGCCTTGACGGTGCTTTCCAGTTCTGGCAGTACGGGCGAACCTAAGCTATTCCTCACCTGCCCGGAGGATGCGCAACAGACCCTGCCGGCGATGACGCAATTTTTGCGGACGAATTGGAATATCGATGCGTTTGATCGCGTGGAAATCATCGTCCACACAATCCGCGCGGAGCCGGGTGAGCCGCAGTGGGGCGCGGGCTATAATATGACCCGGTTGTTATCCCTGATCGCCAAAGATTACCCCTACATCCACTTCCGGCATCTGACGCAGATCGATGACACCGTCGCGCGCATTCGTCAGGTATTGGCGGAGGCCAAGGCGCAAATGGGGGAACGAACGTTGATCGCGCTGTATACCTATCCGCCAGATGCAGCGGAGATTGTGCGCAAACTGACCGACTTCGGGCGTGATTTCGAGGATCACCCGCAGGTATCCTTTAAGATCACGTTGACCGGTGAAGCCATCCCCCCTTATCGCATCTTTCAGATGGCGGAGTGGCTGAGGATCGTGGAGGCTGGATTCAGTGATCGTTCATTGGCCGATATGCTGGCCGATGCGCGCGGGCGGCAGCAATTACTGTCGTTGGCGGAGAACTTCTCCACGGGATTTGGCGCGGCCGAGATCCAAACCGGCGTCTCAGGGAGCGTCGGCGCGATGATGTGGACCTTGGTGATGGCTCTATTACAACGCAATGAGCCGGAGCGCGTCGCCCCGTTTCTGGAGAAATACTTTGATGGGCGAGCTTTCCCCTGGTCCATCCTGAAGGCCAGTCCCAACGTCTTCTTCCTTCTGGGGAGCACGGATGAGGAGGGCGAGACCTCATTGGATGCGCCCGCGCCAGAGGTGCACCGCGGGCCGGCCTTCGCGACGGCCTTGGCCGGAGCTGTCGTCAACTGCGAGCTGGATTATATGCACATCTGGGATATGGGGGCGTTGGCTGACCGGTTGAGGGAGACGTCGGGCGTCGATATGCGCGCCATCTTCCGGCGGATTGGATTGCGATATGAAGCGGGAGATATGGTGCTGACCAATGGGCGCATCGATAGCTCCAGCGCCGGCGGGCTGGATGCGGCCATTAGCTGGGGCGGCCAGAGCATCTATGGGCACAATTTCCATACAGTCGCCGCGCGCTTGCCGGGGCTTAGTGGCCGCTTCACGGCCCAGAGTCTGGATTATAGCGATGGCGAACGGGTGTTTTGGGTGCATTTTGAGGCTGATCGGGGGGAGAATTTGGCGACGTTGCAGCCGCGGGTGGCGAAAGCAGCGGTGGAGATTCTATCCGACGTCAATGCGGAATTTGCCCATCGGCGCAAATTGTTGCTAAATGAGGGTGGGGAGGCGCGTTTCCGACGCACCTTCCGAATTCGCGTCCTGCCTTACAACCATTCGCGCTTTCAGCGCGCGCCTGGACAGCGAAAATTAAAATATATTCGCAAGCCGCAGTACATTGAGGTGGCTGTGGATGACGTTGACGATCCAATGGCTGCGGGCTTGATCACGGGGTGATTATGATGTTTGCACGAATCAAAGAGTTATTGGCGCTGCCAGTATTTGAGGATGAGGCGAAAACGCGATCTGCTAAATTACTCAACACCATCCTATTGATAACGCTGGCCGCGACGGTTATAGGCACAGCGCTTATCATCCCGATGGAGCCAGAGGAGTGGGTGCTCAATTTAGTGTTTGGCGCGATTATAACCGCGTTCTTGTTGGGACTGCGGCTGCTGATGCGAAGAGGTCGTGTCCGGCTTGCGGGCGCGTTGGTTTCCTTGATTTTGTGGGGCAGCATTACGTTCTTGGTGATCATCGGCGCCGGGGTGAAAGACATCAGTTTGATGGCTTACTTTCTGATTATCGTGTTGGCCAGTTTCTTCTTGGGTGGACGTGGTGCGCTGATCTCAGGCGGTTTGACCATCGTGACGGTGTTGGCGCTACTCTACGCTGAGATGAGTGGATTGATGACCTTTGCTGCTCGAGACGATCCCGGTGTTATTGATGGCGTGACACTGTCGATTTCATTGGGATTGACGGCATTGCTGCTTCATTTCACCGTGGAGAGCATGATTCGCGCGTTACGCCAAGCGGAGCAGAAAGAGCGAGCGCAGCGTGAAGCAAATATGGCATTGCGTGAAATTCGGGCCTCCTTGGAGGAGCGAGTCGCCGCTCGAACCCAAGACTTGCAGCAGCGTTCGGAACAGTTACAGTTAGTGGTCGATTTGGGACGTCGCGTTGCGGCCTTGCAAGAAGATGTTGATGCGATGTTGGAGGAAGTAGCTCAACAGATGGTAGAACTCTGGGGCGTGGCCCGCGTTGGCATCTACCTGACAGCGTTCTTGGAGGGGGCCGAAGCTGAGGAGGAGGAACGCCGATCTAGGTCTCGAAAGGTGTATTTGCGTGCAGCGAGTAGTGATGAAGAAGGGCTTGATCTCGTGCACCTCCCCCCTGACCTCGGAGTGAACGATGATACATTGGTGAGCACCGCGATGGTGCGGCTGGTGCCGATCGCTTCGCCGCTTGCTGCGGAGGCGCGCGTTGAGTTGGCGGTTCCCTTATTGTCTGGGGATCGTCTGATCGGCGTGTTGGATGTGTTGACGTGTGAAGGGCAAGAGTTTTCCGAGGACGAGAAAGCCATTCTGCGTTTGCTCGCGGATCAGTTGGCGGTTATGTTGGAAAATGCTCGGCTGCTGCAAGAGGCGCGTGAGAATGTGGAGAGAGTCCAGCGGGCTTATGGCGAGGTCAGTGAGGAACGTTGGTCAGATGCGCTGGAAGGTCGGTTCGATTTGAGTTATTACAGCGACGCGAAACAGATAGAACAGAGCCCCTTGATTTGGGACGCGACGATGGAGAAAGCGCGCGTTAAAGGTCAGGTCGTGCGGGAGGTGGACTCGGAAAAAGGATACAAGCTGGCCGTGCCCATCAAAGTGCGAGATGAAGTTATCGGGGTCATGAATACCTACAAGCCGATGGCGCAGGGGGATTGGACGGCGGAGGAAATTGCGCTGATGCGACAGTTGCGGGATAATTTGGGCGTCGCGCTGGAAAGCGCCCGCCTTTATGAGGATACGCAGCGCCGCGCGGCCCGTGAGCGGTTGACGGGTGAGATCACCGCTCGCATCCGCGAGACGTTGGATGTGAACGAGGTCTTGCAGACGGCCACCCGCGAGATGCGCCGGGTGCTGGATCTCGCTGAGGTTGAAATTCGTATGGGCTTAGAGGCCTCGGAGAAGGAATAGAACAGAATGGCGAAGCTCTATGTGAGTTTTTAGTGGATTCAAAATTTGGGTTCTTGGACTTCCTTAGCTGGGTTTTGGGTAATGTAGGAGACGTTGAATATGCCGAATTTTAGAATCGGACAAAAAATTACAATTATGCTGGTGGTGATTTTGATTCTCTTCGCCGCCGGATTCTTCGGTGTTGTCCTGACGACCAGCTCCAGTAACTTGAGTCAAGTTAAGTTGGAGGAGCTGGCGCGGATATCCCGAATTCTGGCGCGGCAGGTCAGCGAGATGGTGGAAAATGGCGAGCGCACGGCGCAGACATTTGAGCAAAGTGAGCCGCTGGTCAATCAAATTGATCTCTTGACCTATATGGGGCCGTACTACGCAGATCCTGGCGCATATTTCGGTGAGGACTATATGCGTCCGGGAACGCCTATCGAGCAAGCGAATCAGATCTATGTTTTGCAGGCTCAGTTGAACATGATCCAGTTGCTGCGTGACGCGCAACGGATCAACAATCTATCCTCCATCGCCTTCTATATGATCTCGCCCTTCGACGTGGTGCCGGATGCTGAGCCGATGTTGTCGTTCAAGATGAACGAGGGCGATATCACCATTGTGCAATACAAAGAGAAGACGAATCCGCAGGCCCGAACGTTATATCGCATCCCTGTGGATGATTTTTCTCCCCCGGCGCCCGACTATTTCGATATTAGCACGGCATATTCTGCCCCTCCTGCGCAGTTCTTTGCGGAATTAGGCTTTGAGGCGATGACGGAAGAAGAAATCACCGTCCAGCCCTTTGATCAGACTTGGCAAGGATTGGAAGAGCCGCGATCTATGATTTTGATCGAGGAAGGTGTACCGATGATTCGTTCCTGGTACCCCGTCGAGGTGTCGTTGGCCGAGCCGGAGACGTGGCAGGAAGAGACGGCGCCGGT
The DNA here is from genome assembly GCA_009908585.1 of Chloroflexota bacterium. Classification (GTDB taxonomy): domain Bacteria; phylum Chloroflexota; class Anaerolineae; order B4-G1; family SLSP01; genus JAAAOZ01. The sequence goes on along the minus strand of JAAAOZ010000447.1, from coordinate 510 downwards.
TGGCATCGCCGTGGTGGATCAGCGCTTGGATCAAACGGTCATCGACCAATTAAGGGGCCAGTTGGATGTCCACGTGGGCTTCGCGGCGCAGAATGAATTGTTGGTCTCCAGCCTGAAATTGCCTCAACCGGCGACCTTACAGGGAGAACAAGTTGCGTTGGAGGATGGTAGGGTCTACTTTGTCCGGCAGGAGACGATTCCCCTTTCGGAAGTCATCGGCTCGGATTTTCAAGCAGTAACGCTCAGCCCGGTAGAAGAATTGCAGACGTTGACGGGGCGTTTGCGCAACCAGTTAGGACTGGCGGCGTTGGTGGCCGTGATCTTGATTGTCGGCATCGTTTATTTCAGCATCCAACGTCTCGTCAGCCGTCCCTTGGATCAGATGACCGACCGAGTGGAGCAGATCGCTTCTGGTGATCTCGATCAGCAGGTGCCGGTGCGCTCCCAGGATGAGCTGGGGCAGTTGGCGATGGCCTTTAACAGCATGGCGACCCAATTGCGCGAGAGCTT
>JAAAOZ010000209.1 GCA_009908585.1 Chloroflexota bacterium | reverse complement strand
CCGATGAGATAGCGTCCGGTCGGATCGAAGCTGAGGCTGTATAGATTGGTCTGGCGCGGCATTTGCAGCCACTGGCGCCATGATTGTTGCTCTTCATCCCAAATGCCAAGGTTTGACACCTCCTGCCCTGCCGCGTCCCGCTCCTCCCGGTCGATCTCGATGGCATCGCCGCCGACGGCCAACCGAAAAGCATCAGGATGCGCGGCCAACGCCCATATCCCAGCGTCCTGCGGCCAGGAGATGATGCGGTCGCGCTGCATTGCCGTGTCCCATGCCCAGATGCCATCGTCTGGCGAGAGCGCGTAGATGTAGCGCCCGCGCGCGCTGTAGGTCACGTCGTACACCTGCGCATAGGGATGATGATGGATCTGGACGGGGTAGTAATCCAGCAGCGCCCGACGGAGCGCGATCTCAGCCTTGGTGGTCTTCACCTCCCCGAAGATGGATTGGGAGAAGGCCAGTTGCAGCGCCTCGAAGATAGATTTTTCCCGCGCCCCCTCGCGCGCCAGTTGGATGCTGGTCAGACGGTCGCTCTCCAGCAACTGCTGCGAGCGCGACGCAGTATCGCTGATCTGCGCGATCAGGCTGCTGCGCGCCGCCATCCAGCCCAGGAAGGTGACGATGATCAACGTCGCCACGCCGATGCCGGTGGCCAGCAGCTTGAGGCGGCGAATCCGCGCTTCGTGCCGCGCTTTGGCCTGGCTGGCTTCGATGAAATCGCGCTCATACGCCTCGGCCTCATCGGGATGCGCCGCCAGCCACGCAACAGCATCCTCCAGCATGGCATCCTGATAGAGCAGATTGTCGTTGTTCGTCGCCTGCCAGCGCCGCGCGACCACGCGGAGGGGCGTTTCACGCTCCGCGTCCCACGCTTGATTGGACTGGAGGATGGGATCGATGAGCCGGTCGTGTACCAGCTCATACCACCGCGCGCCGGCGCGCATATCCGCCCGGATGATGTGCTTATCATCCAGCACATCCACCGCCGCGTTGGGTAGATGCGCGGTCGTCTCCGCGCCGCGCATCGCCAGGCCTCGCGTACCCATCGTGGTGATCAACTGCTGGCTGAACCAGCGGCGCACCTCGCGCTCGTGGACGTCCGTCGCCGCGACGGCAGCGTGCACTGCATCCTCGTAGAAATCCATCAGGGCGCGGTCGATGTCGCCGTACTCCTCCACCTCCTCCCACTGGATCGCGTGATCCTCCTGCTCCGGCAGATTCTCCCAGAGGCGATGACAGATCACCTGGAGTTGCACCGGCTCCACCTCCGGGCCGAGGACGGCCCCCTCCCCTACACCATCCCCGTCGCTCGCCTCGGCGGTGACCGCGACCTTGATCTGGCGGAGATCATCGACCAAGCGCTCCGCCACGCCCGGCTCGTAGACACATCCCGCATTCTGCGCCGGACGCTTGACCGCTTGCAGCGCCCCGCGCGCGCCCAGGCGCTTCATCCGAAAGCGGGCGCGGAGCCGATGGGGCAACAGCGGCGCGTAGGCGTCCATCGAGGCGACGTAATCCTCGCGCATCACGAAGATGACGCCTAACTGCGGCAACTCGTCCAGCGCCTCGCGCACCTGCAAGAAGAAGCCGCGCGCATCCTGCCAACGGTCGCGATGGGTGGTGAACAACTCTTCAAATTGATCCAGGATCAGAATCGGCAGCGGCAGTTGGTCATTGTCGGGATCACTGATGCTCTCCAGGTAGGAGCACAAGGTGTGCTGACACAGGTCTTCAGGCAGGGTATCGGGCGCCAAGGAGAGGAGCACGCTGAAGACAAAGATGTTCTCGATCTCCTCCGGGGCCAGATGCGGGGGCGGCGCGTTGCCCACGCGCGCCACCGGCAGCACATCGAAGCTCTCCTGCTCCAACTCGGGGATGATCTTCGCATTGAGGAGGGAGGTCTTGCCGGCGCCGGATTCAGCGTAGAAGAGCACCTCGCGCGCCGAAAGGATCAGCGAGAGCAACTCTCGCGCTTCGCGATCCCGCCCGTAGAAGTTCTGACGATCCTGCCGCTCATAAGGGCGCGGGCCGACATAGGGATTATTTTTCATCGTTGTCTCCTCCCTTCGCGAGGATTATTTTTCGGTGTGATGACGTTGATACGCCGCGAGCAGTTCGCGATGGACCGCCACATTCTCCAAGAACGAACGTCTCAGCGGGTCGTCCTTCATTTTCGCGGCCTTCGTCTGGAGATAGTGATGAGCAACCGCCAAGACTTCCGCCGCGCGCGCTTTATGCATCACCGCCAAGACGCGATAGCAAACCAAGTAGACCAAACCCGGATCCTCAACGCCGTCTAAATTTGGATGCGTCTCCATGTAGGAAAGAATAACCTCGACGTGCGCCCGCGCCCGCTCCCACTCCTCCTGCACTAATGCGACGTGGGCCAATCCAGCCCGCGCATCGACAGTCCGATGCGACTGATTCAAATCCTGCCGCAACTTCAAAGCGCGAGCATAGGCGGCCTCAGCCTCAGCAAATCTCTCCGCATCCAGATGGATGTGCCCCCGACATACTTGAGCATCCGCCTCTAAGTTCATATCCTGCAACGCTTGCGCGATGGTTAATCCTCGTTGCACATGCTCCTCCGCCACCGCCCGTTGTCCCATCAAATAGTACAAGTGGGCAAAATTGATGTACGCTTGGCCTTCCCCCGGCGAATCCGCCGCAATCTGGCTTAGCTGCAACGCGCGCTGTTGATGAATCAACGCCTCATCATACTGTCCCAAGCGCCGAGCACTCTCTCCCAAGGTTGCGTAAGCAATCCCCGCTCCGATATGATCTCCAATGGCCTCTTTGAGTTGCCGAGCCTGCTCACTGTAATGTCGCGCCTGCACATACTCACCTTGATTAAGCACGACAAGGCCGATGTTATTCAGCGTCGCACCTTCGCCCTTTTTATGTTGAAGTGATTGATATAGGCATAGCACCTCCTGATAATAGGCCATCGCCTCATCCAAGCGACCCTGCGACCAGCAGATGTTGCCGATGTTACGTAAGCTATTCGCCTCGATATCGTGCAGGTCAGCGCGACGCGCTAACGCTAGGGCCTTCTGGAAGTGAGGTGCGGCCTCTTCATACTGCCCCTGACGCCAGATTCCGCGTCCCCAGCGCAGATGCGCCGAGGCTTCCAGCCGGATATTCTCATATCGCTGCGCCAGTTGCACCGCCCGCTGCGCAAACGAGACCGCATCAGTGTAATTCCCAACCGTCTCAGCGTAACGCGCCTGGCGCAGGATCATCTTGGCCTTGTCCTCGCCCTGGGCGAAGACCAGAAGTATCTGGAGATCGCGCCGCTGCTCCTCACGATAGCCTTGCAGGTCGTAGATGCGCTCGCGCACGGCCAAAATCTGATATTGCCCTTCATGATCCGATTGTGGTGTCAGCTCCAGGGCGCGAGAGAGGAAGCGGACCGCCGCCTCGTTGGCATACTCCGATGCGGCTTGCTTCCCCGCCAGGAACGCGTAGTGGCGCTCCGGCTCATCCCGTTCGGCTTGGCCGTAATGGTAGGCCAGATCAGCGTAGTACGGGGCCAACTCGTCCGCATAGAGCGTCTCGATGGCCTCGGCGGCCCGGTGATGCAACTCGCGCAATCGCGAGCGCATCTGAATATCGTAGGCCACATCACGCAGCAGCACGTGCTTGAATAGGTAGTGCATCGCCTATGTTCTCCCCTCCAAGGATTCCCAGATCATCACCGCACGGGGGACCAAATTTGCTCGCGCTCGGCGGCCTTCACCTCCGAACTCACATCCGAGGCCAACATCTGCGCCAGGACGCGATCATCGAACTCCCGGCCCAGGATGGCCGCGGCCTTGACGACATCTTTGACTTCCTGCGCCAAGCGATCAATGCGGGCGATAAGAATGGCGTTGATCGTCGTCGGCATATCCGCCGGGATCTCCGCCTTCATCGTCCACGGCCTCTGCGTCGCTCCGTCGGGGGCTGATGCGCGGGTTAAGAGATCATTTTCGCGGAAGTAATACAGGAATTGCTGGGCGAAAAAGGGATTGGCCTGCGTGCGCTGCACCAACAGATCGACCAACGCATCGCTGACGGGACCGCCCAACAGCGCTTCGGCCAGATGACGTAAATCCGCCGCCGCCAAGACGTTGAGATCGACCGCCGTCACCGGCAGCGCCTCCGGGATCGCTAATGCGGGCCTGCTGCCATCATCCTTATAGCGCGAGGTCACAACGACGAAGAGCGGCGCTTGGGGCAGATTGCGGAAGAGCACGGTCAGCGCCTCACGGGACGCCTCATCCAACCACTGGAGATCCTCGATCTTCAAAACGACCGGCTGGAAGCAACTTTCCGCCAGCAGCAGGCTCTTGATCGCCATCAAGGTGTTTTGATAGCGGAGATTGCCATCTAAGCTCTCGTAAAGCGAATCAGGCCAGTACAATCCCAACAGCGCGCCTAAGACCGATCTCGTGCGATCTAATTCATCCGCCAGCGCGTGAGGCGCCGGCGCGTTGGCAACCTCGTCTTTATTTGGATCTAACGATCGCAAGCGCAAGATCAAGCGATCCAGTCGGGAGGTGAAGCGTGCCTTGTTTTCATCAGAGGATGCTTCTGGAGATTGATCAAAGTAGCGCTTGAAGAAGTAGGTGAAGGGGTTGAACGCCTGACGCAGGATTTGATCGGTCTGGCCGACGAAGGTTCTGATGGTGTGATTGCGCCGCAATTCCTGGCGCAGCACATAGGCCAGATGCGATTTCCCAATGCCGGCCTCGCCGTAGATGTAGGCCAGTCCGGCGCACTGTCCCTCGAAGAGCGGTTCGGCTGCGTTGAGCAGGCGCTGCAACTCTCGACCGCGTCCCACCAGGGGGTGCTCGAAGAAGCCCTCAGTGCGGATTGTGCGGCGCAGCAGTTGATAGGTAGGGCGCAGCATGGCGAAGCCCTTGTACTCGAAGTCACCAACGTGAACGACGTCAACATTGTACAAGTTCGTCCCGGCCTCCGACGTGAGGATCTGCCCCCACTGCGCGCGCGACATCAGCCGGGAGGCGAAGTTGACGACGTTGGCGATAGCGGTGTATTCGCAGCGCGCCTCGCCGCCTAAGATGCCAGCGTAGGCCATCCCATAGGTCATGCCCGCGCGCCAGCGCAGATCGGCAAAAGCCGCATTCTCGGCCCATTCACGCAGGGTCAGCAAAAAGTTGGCCGCGCGTTCGATGTCGTTCTCATGGCCCACCGGCGCGCCGAAGAGGATCAGCATCACCGCGCCTTTATCTCCAAAATCCAGCTTGTTAAAATAGCCGCCATACTCTAAGGCCGTGGACATCACCTGCGAGACAAAGGCTTTGAGCGTCGTCTCAGCCTGGGCGGGCGCTTCAGGTAGATCAAAAGAGATGAAAACGCTTGCCACTTGACGGAACTCCGCACGCGCGTCGCTATCCACCATATCCAAGGCGGCATCCAGGACGAAGGGCGTCAGCATCTCCCGATCCAGCACGGACGGGGCGCTCGCCTTCGTCTCAGGCTCAGGATGATCAGAGGGAGCGATCTCCCGCAAGACCTGGTGACCGTCGCGCGCTTCGGCCTGCGTCACGGCGGCGAGATGGGGCCATATCGACGCGCTGGCGACGATGTCACATTGATCCGCGTAATGCTCAGCTCCCGTAGCCGCATCGATGGCGGGGCCACGGAAGAAGTAGGTGTAACGCCCCTCCTCGCCCACGATCCCCCACGCCACCTCGCCGAGGCCCAAACCCACCTTGACCCCCAAGGTGAACTCGCCGTACTTCGTCGTCAGCTCGCCGTGCTGCGCGAAGAAGTCCTGAATATCGAAGGCCATAAGCGCCAGGCGGACGGCAACGTCGGATTCGTCTTCGTCCTCTATCGGGAAGACGGCCGTAAACGCATCGCCCGCGAAGGTGGTGATCATGCCGCCGTGATCATAGACGCGGGCCACCAGCGGCCCAAAGACGCGATTGAGCGCGTCGGTGAGGATCTCGGCGCCATCCTTCTGATATTGCATCAGCGCCTCGGTGATCTGCGTGAAGCCGAACACATCCACAAACATCGTCGCTGCCGAGAAATGTCCGTGCATCGCGCCCTGGGCAAAGTGCTCCACAATGAAATGCGGCATCAAATTCCGCACAGTTTCCCTCCCTCCATCTCTTGTCCTATCCGGGCTTTCAATTTGACTCTGTCGGATCTCATCCAGTCAATTCACTCTATATTATACTGGCTAATTGGGGATTATGTCCATTAAAAAACCTCCCGCAGAGCTATCTGCGGGAGGTAAATGCTATTGATTTGATTGGCGTCAGTCGCGATGAATCGTGTCTACGACCTCACCCTCCGGGCTGACGAGTTCGATGTGGATGGGCATCTGGCCCATCGCGTGGGTGGAGCAGGAGAGGCAGGGGTCGTGAGCGCGGATAGCGGCCTCGACGCGATTGAGCATCCCCTCGGTGAGATTGTTGCCGTCGACATAGCGCTTGGCGACCATGTTGATGGAGTGATTCATCGACCAGGCGTTGTGCCCCGTCGCGACGATCATATTCGCCCGCTCGATGACGCCATGCGGGTTGGTCCAGTAGTGATGGAAGAGCGTGCCGCGCGGCGCCTCGATGCATCCAATGCCCTCGCCGGAGATCTCCCCTTGGGGATTTACAACGTCATTGCTCAGGATGTCCGGCTCGTCCATCAACTCGCGGGCGCGTTCCAGGGCGTAGATGGTCTCGATTAGGCGCGCGTAGTGGAAGTAGAGTGTGCCCTCGACCGGCTTGCCGTCATTGATCGATTTCCACAAGCGCATCTCGCTCTGCGCGATGGGCGTGCTGATGTGGCTGGCCGCGTTCAAACGTCCCAACGGCCCCACGCGATAGACGCCTTCAGGATAGCCGCGCTTCTTGTAGAACGGCGCCTTGAGATAGGTGTAGGGGTTGACGTGCTCGCCGATGTACTCCAAGTAATCGCACGGATCGAACTCCTCTAGCATCTCGCCATCCTGATCGACCATCCGCAGCGTGCCGTGATAAAGCTCCAGCGCGCCATCCTCCTGCACCAGGCCCATATAGGCCGAGGGGAAGACGGCGAACTCATCGACCATCTGCTGGTTTGCCATCGCCCAATCCTTGAAGATTTGGATGCCCGTCTGCGTGGTGGCGATGTGCTGATCAATCTCGCTGAGAATCCACTCGCGATCCTCGGACAGCAGCGGCTTGGTCACGCCGCCGGGCAAACCAAAGATCGGATGCACGCGACGCTCGCCCAACTTCTGGATAATCTTCTGCCCAAAGGCGCGCAACTGCACCGCCTTGACGGCCAACTCGGGGTTGGCCTCGATCACGCCGCCCACGTGCCGAATCTTGGGGTCGGCGTCGAAGCCCAGGATGAGATCCGGGCCGGCCAACTCGAAGAAGTGCATGCCGTGCGATTGAATCATCTGCCCCATATGCATCAGCTCGCGCAACTTGTGCGCGGTGGGCGTGGGTTCCGTGCTGGCGATTTTGTCGCAGGCCTTAGTCGAAGCTAAGTGGTGGCTCACCGGACAAATGCCGCAGGTCCGGGGCGTGATCTGGGGCATCTCATAGAACATCCGCCCCTCACTGAACTTCTCAAACCCTCGAAATTGCTCCACGTGGAAGAAGGACTCCTCCACTTTTCCGTCGTCATCCAGATGAATCGTGATCTTGGCGTGACCCTCGATCCGCGTCACCGGAGAAATTGTAATCTTTTGTGCCATAGTATTTTCTACCCCCATCGGTTGATTGCTACATTATTAACCGTGTTAAGTAGTTCCAGGATTTAAAACCTCCCAAACCTGATACTTTTCCCTCAGAAAACCGCTCGTTTTTGGGAGGTTTATTTTCTTAGAACGGCCTTAACCGTCCATACCGTACTTCAAGACCTTGCCTTCCAACTTGGGCATGCGGCCTTCCAACAATTCTGTCAAGACATACCAAATAGCGTCGGCGCTGGGGGGACAACCGGGAATGTAGATGTCCACCGGGACGACATCGCCCACGCCCGTTACTTTATCGGTCAAGGGCGTCAGGTCTTCGTGCTCCGGGATCTCGCCATCTACCGTGCTCTCCGTCTCGATGTAGCCACGGCGCAGCACCTCCTCCTTATCGAAGAAGTTGCGCATCGTACAGATGCCGCCCATAACAGCACAATCGCCCATCGCGATCAGGATCTCCGACCGCTCCCGCATTAACTTCGCTTCCTTCAATTCTTCCTCATTGCCGATTCCGCCCGTCAGGATACCCACGGTAACGCCCTCTTCTGGCGGATGTTTCAGGTCGGTGATGGGCGTAGCGCTCAGCTCGACGTGTTTCAGCAGTTCCACGATCCGCTCATCAATATCCAAAAAGGACATGTGACATCCAGCACAGGCCTCTAACCATTGTGATGCGACTGTAATTTTTCCCATAAGCTACCTCTCTCGCTCGAACTATGCGATCCGCTATTTTAATTTCGCTGCCAGCGCCGCCAACACCTCGGCATCGTCGCGAACGCCCTCCGGCAGATCCAACACGGAGTGCAGAGGGAATACCTTGCCCTCCAGGTTGGTCACGTGGCCCGCGCGCTCACTCCAGATGGGGGTGGGCAGCACGACATCGGCTTGTTCCACCAACGGCGAATGATACGCGGCCTGCGCGATGGTAAAGGCGCCGTTGAGCTTGGACACCAACGCCTCATCGACAGGCTGTTCCGCCATCAGGTAGTATACCACATCGGCGCTGGACATCTCATCCAGCGGCAGCAAACCGGCCGCGCTCGCGCCCTTGACGTTCCGTCCCGGCTCCAGCGCCAAGAAGAGCGCCTTATCCGCCAAGGATTCCAGACCCGCCATGGCCTTGGACTGAAGTCCGACGCTGTAGACGACCACCGGCTTGGTGTACTTGGCCGCCTCTTCCGCGACCTTGTTCGCCTCATCGTAGCCGACCGACATCATCGCCCGCTCGCTCAACTCGTTGTCCGTCTCGCCAATCACGGCAACAGGGACATCGTTATCGAGCTGGCGCTTGATGAAGTAGCCGATCACTGGCTGATAGTTCAGGGGATCGGCGCCGGCGATGACGATGAAATCCGCGTCCAAGACATCGCCAATCGTGGCGGGGCTGCCGTAGCCCAGCTTCGGGGCCGCCGGCTCCAAGCGCCCGGCCTTGGCATCCAGCTTCTTGAAGAGCTTACCGAAGGCCTTGAGCGCCTCGTTGCTCGTCGCCGTGGACGCCACGCCCAGGACGTCGCCTGCCGAGAGTTTCTCCGCTACCAGATCCAATGCCTCGTCCCAGCTTGATTCCACCAGCTTGCCGTCCTTGCGGACCATCGGCTTGGCGATGCGTTTGCGATTATCGTAGAGCGGCTTGAAGCGCCCCTCGACGCAGAGCAGCCCGCCATTGGGATCGGAATCCCAGACGCCGTCGACGCGCAGCAAGCGGCTGTAGCGCGTGACCACATCCAACGTGCAGCCGACGCTGCATTGCAGACAGGTCGTCTGCGTGTGCGTCACATCCT
>JAAAOZ010000228.1 GCA_009908585.1 Chloroflexota bacterium | reverse complement strand
AGACCGGGGCCGTCCGGCGCCTCGATCCATTGAAGCGGGACATCGCGCCCGGCCTGTTGGAGGCGCACGTTTTCGTGGCTCAGCGTCGCGGGGTCGAGGCCCTGAGCGCGCCACCAATCAGCGCCCAACCAACGCGGGCCATCGGCGCGGACGGCGAGCGTCCACTGTGAAGGCGGTGTGGCCGGGATCGCAGGGGAAAGCGCGAGGCGCGTGCTACATCCGGCAAGGACGAGGACGGCCAGCAGCACAAGGCCAACCGTCAGCAGAAGGCTATGGCGATGGCGTCTCACCGATGCTGGCTCTGCTGTTGACTCCACAACCAGGCGCCCACGCCGATGAGCAGCAAGCCCACGCCGATGCCGCCGCCGAGCAGGAGCAGGTTGAGGGGGCGCTTGGGCCGCGCCGAGGAGGTCGTCGACTCGCCCTCAACGGCGGGTCGGGTCGGCGGCGGCGAAGCTGTAGGGGACAGCGCAGGTGTGGCCGTATCGCCCTCGGTCAGCGCGCGTGAGGTCGCGGGGGCCGTAAGCGTCAGCGGCGGGGTCGCGATGGGCGAATCCCCCTCCGCGCCGGATTCGGGCGTGGATGATGGCGTCGGCGCGTCAGTATCCGGGGTTGCCGTCGCCGTCGGGGAGGCGAAAGGCGTCACCGTCGCGCCGGGGGTCGCCGTCGTGACGCGAAAGGGCGTGGAGGTTGGTGTGGCCGTGGCGTCCGACGCATCCTCACACGCGCCGGTGACGCTCAAGGCGATGTCAAAATCCTCCTTGGTGTCGTCCTTGTAGAGCACCCGGAGCGTGTGGGTCTCGTCCTCACACGGGCAGACGGTCGTCGTGTCAGCACTAGAAACGACCCGCCCATCCAAATACACCTCCTGAACGCGCTCGACGCGCCAACGCAATGTCGTACACGTGCCGGCGTTTAGATTCTCCTGATCCGCCTGGAACATAACGGAGGGCGTTGGCGTGGGACCAGCCTGCGAAGTGGCCGTCGGTTGGGGGGTAGGAGTTGCCGTCGGCGTGGGGCCATCGGTGGGCGTGGGGGTATCGGTCGCTGCCGGTTTTGGAGTGGCGGTGGGCGTCGGCGTGTCGTTGACCACCGGCGTCACCGGCCCGAATTTCTCCCCTTCACTGCCGTCATCCGGCACATCCTGAAGTTGATACTCATAGGATATTCCCGGCGTCGCGTTCACATCATAGACATCGTAGCTGGCGCCGACGATATCGCCTTTGCCCGGCACAGAATCCACAGGCCCTCCCTCGCCGGGAATTTCAACGGGAATCGTCTCGAATTCATCCTCTCCTTCTTCGCGACGCCAAATCAAGAAACCCAGGTTGCCGACCTCGCTGGCCGTCTCCCAATGAAGGAGGACCTGATCATTGTCCCACTCGGCGGTGAACTCGGTCACGGTGACAGCGGCGTAGACGCCGGTCGCGGTGACGGCCAACAGCAGAAGGAGCAGCAACCAGCTTTTGAGGCGGGAAAGCGCGCCCCACACCTCGCCGCCGACGCGATGGCCCAGAGCGCGCACGCGCTCGCGGCGCTGACGGCGGCGCGTCCGGCGATAGCAGCAGGCATCATCGCGATAGGCGGCGGTCACGCGGCCTCGGATCGCGGCGGGCGGCCAGGGGGGATCGAGCCGGCGATGGGCGTCGCCCTTGGTGAGGACGCGATCCACGCGCCGGCCCACGTAGCGATGGAGGTAGTTCTCGCGCTCGCCGCGCACGAGCACCCAATCGCCCAAGCGGAGCGCCGCATCGGTGATCGGCTCGACCATCACCACATCGCCGGGGCGGAGCGTGGGGGCCATGCTCGCCCCGCGCACACGCATCCGCACCGGCCGGTCGAGTTCCTCCGTGAGCATATCGGCCCAAGCCCGTGACCATTTCTTTGTCTCCATACGAGGAATTATACCGTAAAAGAGGGCTTGTTCAATGTTTAGGAATGATTTCGCAATAATTTATACATCTAAGCCATATTTACGTACAACTACAACGAACTCACTCATCCTCCCAGGCGGTCAAAACACAGCCAGAGGCCGGGCTGACGCGCTCCAACGTCGCGGAATCGTACATCACGACCTGCAAGAGCAGCGAATTGGGCAAGTTTTCCATTGGCAAGGTCAAGTAGTGCGTATCTCGTAGGAGCTGACCGGCAGGCCACACAACCGTCGGCATCAATCCGCGCGCGGGCCAGCTATCATCCTGAGCCAACAGACGCCCCTCGGGCGTGATGGCCCGCACAGATATCGAATAATTTGTATCCATAGGGGTCAGGGCTTCCAAGTAAAGCTCAACCCGTAACGTCTGCCCCGGCGCGGGGGAGGTTGAGTCTTGCATAAAGGCGCCGGTCTCATCGGTCTGGGCGATTTCATACCCCTCCACACGCACGCCAACGTCCCACATGCACTCGACCGTCCGCCACGGCGAAGTGCCGGCCACCTCACTCGTCCTGAAGACAATGTAGCCATCTTGTTCCCAATACACCTGCATCCGGGGATCCATACGGTAGGTATCCACAATCCCCTCGATCTCTGAATAATGCAGCGGGTACGAATTTAGCCCCGTGGCATCTAGAACAATCATCTCGGGCGAATTCTCCTCGGAGAACCAGGGGAATAGACTGAGCTTCTCACGGGTTGCCAAGTGGGCGCCCAGGCCGCTCTGCGCAGCGACCGAAACGTCTGGCGGTATCCGGCGCACAACGCGATGTCCAATTCTGTGATGTTCTTGAACCGTGTAAGGGACAACGTCAAATCGCCCCCCGCCCGGGAAAGGACTCCACAGCAGGAAAAAGGATATATTTGCGGCCAGCAACAATCCCAGGCCGATTTTCGCTCCCTGGTGCTTCCATTGAATTTGAACTCGAACCAACACCAGAGCGATTGTCCCCCATATCAAAGGCAGCAGGGGAACCATATACCAGCTATCAAGTGAACTGGCATCAGCATTGGGAGATTGCAACAGTAACAAGATCGCCGGTAGCCAAAGAAGTTGTTCGCCTCGCGCCAGTAAAGGAAGGAACAGCAGGGGTAAAAAGACCTTGAGCAGCGTCTTAATTTGCTCTGGCGCAGTCAATGTCCGCAGGAGGACAGATGGATCTTTAATGAGCGCCGCAAGAACATCTGGGATGGACCCACCCCAGCGACTAAACTGCCCACCATGGCGATAATAACCTTCTCCCAAGGCAGGCATGACCCATCCTGTCAATGTCAGCAACCAAACCACACCCATCCCAATCAGCAAAATTCCAAACCAACGGCGAGATGAGCGGCACAGCGCATAGTACAGCCCAAACAAGGCCACGTATATGCCCATATCCTCCCGCACCAAGAGCGTCAACCCCAAGGCGATGAGCAACAGCGTCGTTTTTCTTCTGTACGAAGCGTAGAAGGCCAGGGCCAGAGTGGGAGCGGCTAAGAAAATTTCGTGAAAGTTCTTCGTTGCGATTTGATGTACGCTTGGATTGAGGACATAGGCCACCACGATCAAGGGCGCGAGGTTGGGGTAGCGAGGCTTCAGGATCAGATAGGCGGGGACGATGGCGACCGCCAAGGCTACCATCTCGACAAGTAGCAACACGCGCGCATCCGGGAAGAGCGCGAAAATGGGGGCTAACAGCAAAAGAATGGGGGAAAAATGGTCAGCCAAGAAGATGCCAGGCTTGAGAGAACTGACGAACCAGCGTCCGTGGGCCGTATTCCAGATCACCTGGGTGTAGTAACCTAGATCGAACAGACTGGTGTGGAAGGTTGCGTGGCGAAGCCAAGCCAACGTCGTCGTCGCCAGCACGAAGGCCGCCAACAGCACAGGCGCAGCCCAGGACCGCCACCACCTCGTCAGCATCGCAGGCTGGATGGGAAACGTCATGCGAAGCGTGACATCATACTAACTTCCCGCTTGATTAGCGCCATCTTTCTCCTGTTTATTCTGAGTTCATCAGATGTGTCATCTAATTCTATTCTATGCCAGGATGAGCGGGCTTTCAATCTGGTGTTACGGATTCTCTTCCAGATCCAGGAACTCGCGCAGGGCCAACTGGGCCTCGATTTGAGGATCGCGCCCTCCGTAGGGACTCAACGGGACGTAGGTTGCGTCCGCCATCTCCAACACAACGCGGTATTCCTCGCGCACGCGGCCCTTGTGGGGCAAGTTGCGCGTGTCCAGGTGAACCGCGACGATGTCATCCAAGTCGTAGGTTTTCTCCGGCAATCCAGGCCGACGATGCACGGCCACACCGCGCAGACGATCAAACGTCCAGGTGGTGAAGTAGGTGTGCACGCCCCACAGCACGAGGCCCAATCCGGCCAGCGTCAAAACGATGGCGGTCACCGGCGGCGCCGGGTCGATGATCAGGCCATAGCCGAACAGCGCCATGATCATCAAACCGCCGAGGAGAGGCATCCACGCCCACGCTTTGAGCTGGAGCCGCAGGATGTTGCCGGCATATTTTGTGATAAAATCGGAATAGAATTTGTATTTGGTCATGGTTCACACAATTGGCCGGGCTGGGATCATTACAATACAGGTGGCTAAACCCTGCAAAAGCTGATTGAGATACATTCAGAACCTCCGATAAAGCCAATGCATAATGAGATTCAATCGTATAAGTTTAGTTTTGCGAGCGAATTTTCACAAGCATCTCAAAAAAGCTCTCAGTCCCCGTCTCGGGGACGTTTTAAAAGCACATTTGATCTACTCAGACGCCCTCGGGGACGAGGGCTTGGAGCTTTTATCACCTTCATTCTACAACACTTTACGAAAGTCACCAAAGCGAAGGTGTCTCTAAGGTAGTTCCAGAAATTAAAACCTCCCAAACCTGCTGCTTTCTCCTCAGAAAACTGACCGTTTTTGGGAGACTTATTTTCTTGGAACGGCCTAAGAGCAGCTCGCGAGGCACCCCCCGCCCATCAGGTTTGATTTTTTATCGAAGCTATTGTACTATGTCTTACAGTTAGCGCATCATCCTCCCCTGAGCGGGCAAACGAAGCAGTTCTGAGGTATCTACGATCCACGAGGTTGCACACTAAGGAATTTATCGCCCACATCAACCCAACTTCGTTTGCCTTGAACTTGGGTAAGGACGCTCTGGCGCAACTAAGGCAATTTTCCCAGTCGATCTACTTCGAATTCCCTGAGCAACTTCCGATTCCTAATAGCGTAGTACATAATGTAACTCTAAAACAACCAGGAGTGCGAATATGAAACTTGTGACCTATCTGATCGCGGCGGTGCTGGGTTTCTTCGGCGTGATGTTCATCGTCGGCGCGCAGGGGCAATGGATCACAGTCGTCGTAGGGGTCATTTTGATGATTGGCGCCGGCGGGCTGATCTACCTGACGCAGGTGCGACCGCAAAAGACGGAGACGACGATGATCCAGAAGATCGACCTCTCCGGCGATGTCAATCTGGAGCAGATGAAGTGCCGCAATTGCGGCGGCACGTTGGATCGGGACGCGCTGGAGGTCAAGGCCGGCGCGATTTTTGTCAATTGCCCCTACTGTGGCGCGACCTACCAGATCGAAGAAGCGCCCAAGTGGTAGTTTCAGAGCCGATTTCAGGGTAGAATGAACACACATCCTTGGTGGGCACGCTTGCGAGCGGAGGTGCAGTCGTGGCTTGAACCCGCGCCATCCCCGCCGGAGCCGGGCCTCTACACCTATCGGATCACGCCGGAGGAGGGCGAGAGGCGCATCCACCTGCGCGTCCAGCCGGAGGGTCACGGCGCGCTCTTCATCGATGTCACCGACGTCATCCATCTCAACGCCACGGCCACCGAGATCGCCAAGTTGGCCTTGGATGAGGTGCCGGCGGCGGAGGCGCGCGCCCGGATGGCCCAGCGCTACGCTGATTTGGATGGGGACGATGCACAATTGGCGAGCGACGTGACCAAGATCCACGAGATGGTGGCGACGCTGCGCGCCCCGGAGGGCGGCTGTCGCATCTGCGCGGTCGCCGACCGGGTGGATTTTCGCCCGCTCTTCAGCGCGCCCGCGAACACCCCCTACAAGGTCGATGTGGCGCTCACCTACGCCTGCAACAACGCCTGCCCTCATTGCTACAATCCCGCCGAGCGCTTCGCGATGTCCACGCTCTCCTTAGAGGATTGGCGCCGCGTTTTCGACAAGCTGAACGAAATCGGCGTCCCGCACGTGATCCTCACCGGCGGTGAGCCGACGCTGCATCCCGACCTACCGGAGATCATCCGCTACGCCGATGCGCAGGGGCAGATCGTGGGGATGAACACCAACGGGCGGCGGCTGGCGCGGCCCGATTTGATGTCAACGTTGGCCGAGGCGGGCCTCAATCACGTGCAGATCACGCTGGAGTCGTGCCGGGCAGCGGAGCACAATGCGATGGTCGGACTGCCGGGATCGCAGGCCTTCGCGGAGACCGTCCAGGGGATCGAGAACGCACTTGAGAGTGGTATCCACACGATCACCAACACCACGCTAACCCGCCAAAATCAGGCGCACGCCGTGGAGGTCGTCGATTTTATGCACGATCTGGGAGTGCGAACCTTCGCGATGAACGGGATGATCTATGCCGGCGGCGGCCTCTCGGCGCCGGACGCGATCCCCGCCGAGGAGATGGCGCCGCTGCTGATCCGGGTGCACGAGCGCGCCGAGGCGCTGGGGATGCGTTTCCTCTGGTACACGGTGACGGAGTACTGTCGCTTCTCGCCGGTTGAATTGGGGCTTGATCCCAAGCGCTGCAACGCCGCCGAATACTCAATGTGCATCGAGCCGAACGGCGACGTCATCCCTTGCCAATCCTATTACGTCACGGCGGGCAACATCCTCACCGATCCATGGGACGAGATTTGGAACAGCGCGCTCTTCCGCAGCTTCCGAGATCGCGAGGAGGACCCGGAGGCGGCGGGCTTGCCCCGCAAATGCTGGGATTGCCCCGATCTGCCGATGTGCGGCGGCGGCTGCCGATTGGAGCGCGAGGCGCAGCAGATCGGCGCGCCCGAACGGGGCTGCGGTCGGGCCGGCGCGCGCGTTCCGCAAGCAACGCAGGCCGTCCAATCATAAATTCAGGAGGGAGTTTTTATATGAACATTCAAGAACTAATCAAAGATTTGTGGGAGCGTATCTTCGTCACCGAGCGCGACGAACTGAAGAACGCGCCGCCCATCGAACCCGGCCTCTATCACGCGATGGAGGAGGCCGACGGGATGTACACGCGCTTCCATCTGCGGGTCGAGCGCGATGGCAGCGGCCTGTTGATCGCCAACGCGGCGGCGGCCGCCCAACTCTCCCCCAGCGGCGCCGTGATCGCCAAGGGGCTACTGGAGGGCCATGACGAAGCTAAGATCCTCGACCGCCTGCGCTCCTACTTCGAGGGCGGCGCCGAGGGACAGATGCGCGCGGACATCGCGCAGGTCACCGGCCTCATCCGGCAGATCACCCATCCCCACGACGCCTACCCGCTCTTCACGCTCAACGACGCCGCCTTCTCGCCCTACGAAGCACAGTTGATCGCGCCGCTCCAGGCCACCGTGCCGCTGGCGGACCCCACCCGAATGTCGCCGCTGCTGCGTCGGCTCTGGGAGGTGGGCATCCCCAACATCACTGTCCTGGTGCCAGAGGAGTTCGAGCGCGGCGATTTGATCCGCGCCATCGAGTTAGCGGAGGATCTGGGGATGATCGCCGGCGTGCGAGGCCGCGCGACCGATCTCTGGGAGGAGGATCTGCTCCAAGATGTGATGATGGCGGGCGTGGATCACGTGACCGTACTCTACGCGGCCACCGATCCGGCGCTGCACGACGCGCTCTGCGGAGAGGGCGATCACGCGGCGGCCACCGACCTCTTCGACTGGCTGGAGGCCCACGAGATCTGCGCCATCGCCGAGATGCCGCTCACCCAACGCACCGCGCAGGAGTTGAAGGCGACCGTCGAGGAGATGGCCAAGTTAGGCGTGGACAATATCGCCTTCGTGGCCTACGTCCTCACCGAGGGATCACCGTCAGACGAAAGCGAGGCGCTCGCCATGGCCGCGCTCCCGCAACTCGAGGCGCGCGTGGAGGAGGCCGCGACGCGGACGCAGATGCGCTTCCTCTGGGTGCCGCCGATGCCACGCCGACCCGAAATCCCGCTGGCCGCGCAGGTCCGTCAAGGGCCACGCTGCGCCGAGGATACGGCGGTGCGCGTCGAACCGAACGGCGAGATCATCCCCTCGCGCGGCCCGATTCAGAGCGTCGGCAACATTCTAAAGGACGATTGGAAGACCATCTGGCAGCACGAGGCCTTCCGCATCTACCGCGAAAAGGTCGCGCCGCCCCTGACGTACAATGAACAGCAGTTCGAGTATCCCAACCCGGCAGATCTCCAAATCCCGACGATGGATACGGAGCATCCAGAAGGTGAATCTGACGCGCAGACAGGAGGCGCCGAATGAAGATGAAGAAGACCTTACGACGCATCGCGCTCATCCCGGTGATTGTGCTACTGCTCACCCTAGTTGGAAATCCCACGCTGGCGCAAAGCTACAGCTTCGCCGTCCCCCAGATGCAGATGCAGGTCTACGTCCAGCCCGACGCCTCCATTCGCATCGTCTACGACATTACTTTCGATAACTACGGCTCCCCAATTGACATAGTGGACATCGGGACGCCCAATGATAATTACGACATCAGCAATATGAGCGCCTCCATCGATGGCGTTCCGTTAACCGACATCCGCACATCTGAGTACATCGATACCGGCGTGGAGGTACATCTCGACGACCAGGAGATCGGCCGCGGCGAGCAGGGCACGCTCCACTTCGAGTTCACGATGCCCAACATGGTCTATCAGGACACAACGGATAAAGAGCAAGCCTCGCTTCAGATCACGCCCACGTGGTTCGATAGCGAGTTGGTACAAGGCACGACGCATCTCCAACTGGCCATCCACATCCCCGAAGGCGTCGAGCCGGATGAGGTCGTCTATCAGAAACAAGAATTTACCAACAAGGTAATCTTTGACGATCGCGTCGTCGCGATTTGGGAATGGCCGGAGACCAAGATCACGAAGGAACATCTGGTCGGCGTCTCCTTCCCCAAGCGCGTGATGCAGAACGTCATTGAGATGAACATCTTCCAGCTCACCAACAAATGGCTCACCGATAACCCGATGATCTACCTGATGTTAGGCGTGTTCAACGTTGCCCTCCTCAGCTTCCTCTTCTTCCGATTCACCGGCGGCACCGGCTGCACGGTTTACGTCCTGCTGCTGGGCGGCGCGATCTTCGTCTTTGTCATCGGCCCGCTGATGGTGCTCTTCAGCATCCCGCTCCTGATTGTGCTCGTCATCTTCAACGAGACCACATTGCGGAAGCGCATGGGCAAGCGAAAAAAGCGCACCTACCTGCCGGCGATTGCGGAGGTCGAGGGCGGCGGCATCAAGCGCGGTCTGACGGCGCCGGAGGCGGCAATTATTATGGAGATGCCGCTCAACAAGGTGCTCACGCTGGTGATCTTCGGCCTTCTGGAGAAGGGCGTTTTAGAGCAGGTGAAGGCCG
>JAAAOZ010000400.1 GCA_009908585.1 Chloroflexota bacterium | reverse complement strand
ATGGTGTTGCGCCCGGCCAACGTGGTGATCCAGGAGGCCGGAATCAGATCGCGCGCCATCCCCGCGACGAAGACGCCGACCAGCAGCAGGGGCATAATCTGCTTGACGAAGCGCCACATCTCCCACAGCCACGATTGCACCTCGTACCCCTCGAAGTACCGGCTCGCCATCCACCAGACGCCCGCCAGCAGCGCGATCTCGGCCAGGAGCTTGCCTGTGACGCCCACGCGCAGGCCCCGCTCCCCGGCGGTGATGCTGAACGCGGCGACGATGATCGTGCCGGTGACCAGGAGCAGCGCGGCATAGGTCCAGGGCGTGAAGCCGTCGTAGACGTCCTCCAGCCCCTTCCACGCGGTGACGCCGATCAGGACGAGCAGGGCGATGAGCGCGAGGCCGTGGACGCTCACGCCCTCGATGCCCAGGCGGGGATTGGGCGGCACGAGGCGATGGAGCCACGCTTGCAGATCCGCCGCCCAATCGCCGGGCAGCGTGAGGGTTGCGTAGCTGCGCGTGAGCAGATCGACCTGGAGCGTGCCCGCGATCAGCGTGCCGAGCAACAGGAAGAAGAAGATCCACGTGGCGGCGGGCACCGTCGCGCCCTGATCGAAGGCGCCGCCGTTGGTCGCCCGGTCGTGGGCCGCGTCATCCTCGCGGAAGAGCCACGCCATCAGCAGCCCGATGGCGACGCCGAAGACGATGGCCAAGATGATGCGCGCCAGCGCAATGTCCATGCCGATGGCGACGCCGGTGAGCGAGATCGCCAGGATATTGATCGCCGGCCCGACGAAGAGGAAGGTCGTCGCCGGGCCAAGCCCCGCGCCCTTCTTGTAGATGCTGGCAAAAAGTGGCATAATCGTGCACGAGCAGACCGCCAGCACAAATCCGCCCAGCGCCGAGGCGGGGTAGGAGATCCATTTGGAGGTGTTGCGCCCCAGATACTTGGTGATCGCCTCCTTGGGGATCAGCGCGGCTAACGCGCCCGCGATAAAGAACGCGGGCAACAGGCAGAGCAGCACGTGCGCGGCCAGATACGCCGCCAGACTGCCCAATCCTGTCTGAAGTAAATTACCAAGATACTGTATGATATTCAGGGATACCTCCACTAAGGTAGTTCCAGAAATTAAAACCTCCCAAACCTGATGCTTTTTCCTCCCTCGGCCATGGGGCCTTATGGCCACAGGCGGAAAACTGACCGTTTTTGGGAGACTTATTTCCTTGTGAATGTAAACTCGCCCGGTATAGAGCGCGCCAGAGCTTCGCCCTGGCGCGCTCTATACCGACCTCGGTTCCGTGGTGGTGGTGAATGCCACCACCACGGGCGGGGGCTGCTCCCGCCCCCCTGCACCCCCAGGGCCTAACCCCGCGGGGCTTCCTTTACTAGTGAATAAAAAACAGGGCGTTCTTCGGTTAGGTTGATATATTCAAAAAACTGAATATATTGTACTTCTTATAAGCGGGTTTGTCAAGAGCGGCAAGGGAGGGCAAACGAAGCAGTTCCAAGAACGGCCTAAGCGATTGATCGCCACATCCCCCAGCTTCATTTACTTTGAACTTGGATAGGGAGGCTTTAGAGCAACGGGAGCGATTTTCCCAGTCAACCTGCTTCGAATTCCCATACCCAAAAGACCCGGCGGCCTTTTTGTGTGTTTAGACGATGATGAAATCGCAATGATTTTTTGCGATTGGGAAGGATTAGGCTATACTTAAGGTGGTGCAACAGGTCTTCCGTAATCGTCTGGGATCTTCAGGAATTCGCCGGGTGCAATCTGCCAAGCGCTATTGGGCCCCCCATCCACAACCCAGTAACGACGCGAAAAAGGTCTGTAATCCTCACAAACACGCAATTCTTGGCTACTTTTAGGGATATAGAGGGGTTTGCCCGGCAAAATCCAAAAGACCCATCGTCTGAATAGCAGAAAATACCCCCCAGTAGAGGTAGAAGGAGCGCAACTGTGACCCGAGAACTTCAGCCCGGCGATTGGATCAGCGGCCCTTTTTGGGATGGCGCGGTGAAGGTCGTGACGTGCGAGGCGCATCCCGACTATGATGTGATGGCCGTCGTCGAACTGCTCGCGCGCGACAACCCGGAGCGCAAAGCGCTGGAGAGCCTGCTGGGCACGCGCGTCGATCTGGAGGAGCGCGCCAGTCGCTGGGCGGAGACGCATCCCCACGTCGAGGCGCGGGAGGAAGATACGTCGATGGTGCAGGGCGGGCTGTGGGAGGAGGAGAAACGCTAATATGAGGGAGATCAGTCGTTGGGTAAATCGTCCGGCGCGGCTATGCGCTGTAGCCAATCCACCCGGTCGAAGTCGGAATCGAAACTGGCGATAGCCGGAATCTCGCGCTCGCGGCAGGCCAGGGCCATCAGCGCATCGTTGAAATTCAGTTCACCGGACGAGGCGTGCATCAAGTCCAGCGCGGGAGAGTAAAGCCGGGGAACATCTGGGAGAATCCAAGTGATCAATTCAACAGGAACTAACATTTCTAGCCGCGTGAAAAGAATCGCTACTTCGCGGCTGCGTTTTTTCTCGTGCAGACGACGAACAGCAGCACTGATGGCTTCAACAACAGCACAATCGAAGTAGGTCGGTCGAATGTCGTGTTCCAAAAAGAATTTTTTCAATATCTCGGCTTGGGTATGCCAAAGATCGTCATGGTTAAGCCATGCCACCAACACGGAAGTATCTATGCAATTTGCATCGTTACAACTCGTCGTAGAGCGCTTCTGTATCGGCTAACGCATCGCCTTCATATCCTACATCTAATAACTTGTTCCATACTTCCAGACTGGAAGTCGGAGCAGCGACGGTGGGATACACATACGGCGGCGCTTCCCTCTCGGCCACAATCACCGGCGTTGGTTGTTGGCGCGCTTTCTGACGTAAGAATTCAACGAATTGCTCAACCACTGTGAGGCTCTGGGGCGGTAGTTCATCGAGCCAAGTTGTGATTCTCTGCTTTGTGTCTTGAACAGCGGTTAAATCTGTCATAGCTTGACACCTCCACCTCAAGTACCGTATGATATGAAATGCAGATCCCGATAATCATCCTATACAAGGGATCAAATGGCCAAATCTAGTGCTTCTACGAGAATTATACTTGACGGCACTCATTTTGCCAACGCGGTTCTTAGCGCAAATCTTAGCTGCTTTTAGGGATGCTTAGGGGGTTATCCGGTAAAATCCAAAAGCCCCAACGCACTTTGGATATCAACCGATGGTTTCAACCACCGGCGCGGCGCAGGGAAGCTAAGGCCGTTCCAAGAAAATAAGTCTCCCAAAAGCGGGGAGTTTTCCGCCTGTGGCCATAAGGCCCCATGGCCGAGGGAGGAAAAAGCATCAGGTTTGGGAGGTTTTAATTTCTGGAACTACCTAAGCTATTGGGAGTATAGTAAAGAAGTAAGGAGGCGCATCAGATGACCAAACTTAGAAGCGAAATTAGAAGAGTAGATTCAACCTCTCAAGGCCCCGGCAAGCTCTGGTTGCACGGATTGGCGGCTATGGGCGATGAACAATGGGAGGAGGCTATCGCGACATTTCAAACGCTCCTGAACCTGGAGACGGAAACGGATGCTCAAACGCGCGCCTCCATCTACGCGAATATAAGCTCGTGTTATCTTGATCTGGGACAATTTGATGAGGCCCTATCCGCGTTGGAGGAAGCCGAAAAGCTCACGCCGGACGATCCGGCGCTACATTACAAACGTGGCCTGACGTATGCTTGTATGGGGAACAGCGAGGCAGCGATCACGACGATCAAAACCTTCCGGCGTCGTTGGCCGCGTGAGGCCCGTAAATTTGACGTGCGGACGATGCTCAAGGGGGGGGAACGTCCCCAGAGCGATTACTGGGCTACCTATCTCCACGAAATTATCGAACTCGATATGGAGTTTGGCGATTATCAGCGGGTGGAATCGAATGCTCAGCGCATGATCGCCGCCGCTCCGGCCCGCCCCGAGGGACATTTTGCTCTGGGCTTAGCTTGTTTGGAACAAGAGCGTTACGACGAAGCGCGCGACGCGCTTCTAATCGCCCACGACTACAATCCCGACCATATCGCGACCAACCTCAACCTCGGCCTGACCTACATCAAGTCAGGTGAGCCGGCGCAGGCCATTCCCTGGCTGGAGCAAGTCCTGGAAGAAGAGGCTGACAACCTCAGCGCCTTATATCAGATGGGCAAGGCCTATCAGCGACTTGGGCAACGCGACGAAGCGCTGGCCTGGTATCGGCGCGCACGGGAGGTGTCGCCGGAGGATTACGCCGTGCAAGAACGCCTACACGAGATGGGGGCGGGGCCGGAACCGTCGGAGCCGCCGCTGCCGCCCAAGTTCCGCAAAATGAAGCGCCTGGCCCCTCTCATCAAACGTCAGATGCAGCGTCCCCGCGTCTATCGTAACGGCGGCGTGACGGTCACCCACGACGACATCAGCTTTATCGTGGAAGACAAGGAGAACCCGCGCAACGCCACGGTCTACTCCGGCGGGCCGTTTGGGACGCGGCGCATTCGCCGCCGGGAACATGAGGACCTGCTCGATATGCTCGGATTGTTCAAGATGACCTTGCGCATGGTCAACGCGATCAACACGCGGAGCGTGGCTGTCTTAGTTTATTACGAAGACCGTCCGGTTTTCAATTATCAGGCCCACTTCGAAAATGGGGAAATGGTGGATTTCATCTCGGATGGTCAATTTATCGTGACCGAAGTTCCGCGTATGTTCAAGATAAACATCGACAGTGATCTATCGACGCCCTACGGCAATCCGATGCAGGGGATTTTGATCTTGCTCACTCGTCCCCGCCGGCCGGGGATTCTGATCAGCACCTTGACGCCGGGGTAACATGGCCCTCCGCGAATGGGGACACGAATACACGAATGACGACCTACCCCATTCGTGTATTTGTGAAAAATTCGTGGCCGGCTCAGTTTCTTGTTGACACGCAACCCTAATGGAGGATATTCCAATGAACGACACGCTACCCACCTGGCGCGCAGCTTGCACCCCACACCGCGACATCCGCGAGGACGCCGTCGCCGAGGCGCTCTTCGCCGTGAACCTGAGCCGCGCCATCGCCCACGAAGGCCCAACGGAGTACCGCGATCCGCAGCGCTTCTTCGAGCGCACGCACCTCACCCGCGCGCTCCAGAGCATCGTGCGCGATGTACTCACTACCTTGGGCGGCGAGCCGGGCGCATCCACCGCCCAGACGAGCGTCGTTCACCTCCAGACCAACTTCGGCGGCGGCAAGACCCACGCCGAGCTGGCGCTCTATCACCTGCTCACCGCCGCCGGTCCCAACCTCATCCTCATCGACGAGTTGCTGCACTACGTCGATAAGGCAGCGGCCGTCCGCGTGGGCGATTCCAACCTGGCGACCCAGACCTTGGCCTTTCTGCGCGAACTGACCGAGGCGGTGGACGCGGCGCCGGCCAGCATGTTGGTCGCCTCCTTTACCATGAGCAAGCTGGAGGAGTTGCAGGTGCTCACCGAGGATCAGGCCACCTTCACGCTGGCGCAGTTGGAGGACATCCTGCGCCGCCTGGAAAACACGTGCTCGCCCATCGAAGGGGCCGAGATCTACGACATCGTTCGCACGCGGCTCTTCCAGGAGGTGGACGCGAGCGCGGCGGCGGACACAGCGGCCGCTTACGCGGACTTCTATCGCAGCGAGCAGTGGCGCGATCTCCTGCCCCAGGTCACTCGCGAATCCGATTACGAACTGCTGCTGCGCAAGGCCTACCCCTTCCATCCCAGCATCATCAAGGTGCTCTACGAGCGCTGGGGCAGCCGCCCGCAATTCCAGTTGACGCGGGGGACGCTGCGTTTCCTCTCGCATCTGCTGGCGCAATTTCTGGCCGATGTCGATCTGGCCGATGAGGATGTGCGCGGCGAGACCATCCGCGTGGCCGGCAGCGCTTGGGAGGCCGTCATCGGGGCCGACATCGCCGCGACGGAGCCGGGCGATCCGGCGCTGGCCGAAGGTCACGGTCGTGTGTTGATCGCCTCGTCGCAGGAGGATGAACTCTCGTTCGCGGGCAAGCCCTACAGCGCCTTCACCTTAGCGCTGATCGAGGCGCTGGCCGGTCAGGGCGTGGCGAAGCAGGATGGCTTCGTCCGCGTGGCCGACGTGGCCCTCCACGCGCGGGAGGTCGTGCCGGGGCGCACCAAGGATCGCCAGCATCCCATCCTCCACTTCGAGCACGCTGATAACTTCGCGCTGGCCACCTACGCCGGCGGGGCTACCAAGCCCAAGGGATTGCCCTTTCCCGTCGCGTCGGTGGAGATCGAGCCGGAGCCGGGCGCGTGGCAGGGCATCAACCAGCCAGGGCAAAGTGTATCCGCTCCGCAGACCAACATCGCGGGCAACGTCGACGGCCCAGTGCTCTCTGGGAAGTTCGACGGTCCGGTCGCGGTCGGCGGCGGCGAAGCAGTGAGTTTCGACAGGTCACAGGGCGCGATCTACAAGCCAAGCGGCCCG
This sequence comes from Chloroflexota bacterium, assembly GCA_009908585.1. Classification (GTDB taxonomy): domain Bacteria; phylum Chloroflexota; class Anaerolineae; order B4-G1; family SLSP01; genus JAAAOZ01. Next base: position 3,489 of record JAAAOZ010000400.1, on the reverse strand, counting down.
GTCCGCCAGCACTTTGGGGATAGCACTGACGTGAATGGCAACAACAACATCACGGGCAATCGAAATACCAGCATCAAAGTCGAGCAATCCCATACTGAAGAGCCTTCATTGGAAGCGTTCCGCCAGTTGTTGCAGGAGTTACAGAGCGCTTTACAAACCAGCGGCGTCGATCCGGACATCGCCGAGACGGCCTTGGAGGATGTGCGAGCCGTTGAGCGTCAAACCGACCGCGAGACGCCGAATCGCGTCATCATCCTCGCCAAGTTGAACAGCGTGCTTGGGCTATTGGCCACCGCCGATGGGGTGTGGGGTCTCACAGAACGCTTGTCGCCCCTCGTGCAGCAAGCAATGGTGTGGGCTCAACAATTGTTCTAAATTTGCCCCAACCGTTTCGGTTGTGGCAAGCAATGCGCCGGGTCTGGCGGCTGGGGCAGACGCAGCCGGGCAAGGTCGTCTTCATCTCGTACACCGGCCCGTTGGAAGAACGCGCCCTGCGCCTGATGGGCTGCAAGAGGAAAGCGGCGCAGTTGCTCTACGGGGATTCCGTCTCAAGTTCATTTTTTGGTCTGCTAAGGCGCGTGAAAATGGCCGTTGATTGGGTTGCGAATGTGCGGACCCAGCCTATACTTGGGTTGTACCAATAGCAAATCGTGTCCTGTGACGTTCACACCGTCCAGAATTGTAAGCTATGTAGACGATGAGGTATTATGCGACTTGTGCTACTCGGCACCAACGGTTTTTTTGCCCACGGTTGAAGCCCAAACCGCGTGTTTCCTGCTGCCGGAACAGGGAATCCTCCTTGATGCGGGAAGTGGCCTCTATCGACTGGCCGATCACTGGCCCGGCCCGGCGCTCGATATTTACCTGAGCCACGGGCACGGCGACCACATCAGCGGTCTGCACTATCTCTTCGGCGCCCTCTTCACGGCGCAATGCGCGCACGCCGACGCGCCGTTGACCGAGAAGACATTCCCCACCCTTGTGGTACGCGCGAATGCATTGCTCGACGCGGTGTGCATTCACGCCACACCCGCAACGCTGGCCGAGTTACAGGGGCGATTTCCTTACCACCGCGATGGGCGCCCGTTGCAAGGCCAGGGACCGCTGCGAGGGTGCGTGACATTGACGCCGTTCATCCTGAACCCATCGCGAGAGGAGGTGGGCTTTCGGCTCGACTGGCCGGGACATTCCCTGGCGTACGTGACGGACACGATTGCTCACCCCAATGCGCCTTACGTGAAGGAGATAGCCGGCGTGGATTTGCTGCTCCACGAATGCAACGGGCCAGATCACCTGGCGGGGCTTATGAGCCAGATCTATCACAGCCCAGTTGGAGGGAGTATATCTTCAGAAAACGCAAGAGACTATTTCGAGTTCACCCAAGGGAGGATAGACGATGACGTGGAAACCCAGTCCTGAACCGAACCGCTATGATCGAGAGCGGGTTGCATCATTTACCCCGGTCCGGCAAGCCATTATGGATTTGCACCTACCGGCACTTCGGTATCGCAAACTGAATGGCATCCTCAATGCCCTGGAAATGCAGATCGAAGATGGCGGCGACAGCCCCGATGTGAATCATCACTTGCTGGAAGCCCTGCGGGAGAACATCCGCCACCAGGTTGGCGAAAAGCGGGGGCGGGCTGCATTGCGCGCCATCGATACCTTCGCTCAAAAAGAAGCCAAACGCTGGGAGCAGGTTCGAGCGGGCACGCTGCCGCCTATCACCTTGATGCCACAAGAGCGGTTGGAAGACTTAATCGGAGATGGATACGACTTATTGGAAGCCCGGCAGCCTATCGCAGCGATGAACAAGTGGTTGGAAGCCTGGGAGCAGGTCAAACAGATGGTCACCCCAGAGATGCGGACCGTGGACGCCTTTGATGCTGCCTATCCGGGGATGTACCAGAGCTTATCCAACTGGTGCAGTGACTTGGAAATGGAACTGCACAATGCAGGCCTTAATGACGCCGTCTACTTTGCGCACCGGGCCAGTTACGTCAATGAATTCCTGGCCCAATTCCCCGATGAAGGCCCGGACTGCTACGTGAGTATGCTGCGCGCCAAAGGTGAAGCGCTGTGGAAAATGGGTCGTCAGGCCGAGGCGGAAGCCGTTTACCAGGCCTTGATCGAGCGCTATCCAGATGAAGGATGGGGCTACATCGGGTGGTCGGATCAGTATTACACATTCAGATCAAGGACGCCGGTCTACGAACCCGCCGAAGCGCTTTTGTTGCAAGCGTTTGAGCGCCCCACGCTCAAGGATCGCAGCGATGTGCTGGAGCGGCTGGTTGGCCTCTACGAACAGTGGAGCAAGCCGGAGAAACGTGCCCGGTACGCGGCAGAACTGGAAAAGCAGCGCCAGCGCCATTCTCGCCACCGCCCCTTGGTCATCCCGCCACCGGCAAACCAACGCCCTGGTCGCAACGATCCTTGCTGGTGTGGCAGCGGAAAAAAGTACAAGCAGTGCCATCTTCGCAGCGATAAGAAAGCAACGCGCTGACCAGAAATCATCGTCAATGTCGCTCTTCCATTCCCCACAGCAACACCGCTCGGCGCAGATCGTGACGAGCACGCCCCACGTCGTCACGATCTGCGCCAACAGCACGCCGAGCGGCAGCCGGCTTTGTAACTGCCGTATGTAGACCTCAGCATTGTCAGTACCCCTACCCAGGCCAAGATGCCCGTCTCCGGCTTGGGCAATACAGGAACGTAGATTACCATCAAAGCCGCGACTTCAGCCGATGGCGCCGCCGCCATCGTCCTGACCGCGCCCGACCACGTCCTCATCGGGGACGAGGCCGTGCAACAATCGCGGTTCCTCAATCGCCGCGAGGACCGCCACTGGATTACCAGCCCCGAATGGCGCGCGCTCTTCCTCGCCGCCCTCACGGAATTGACGCCCGGGACTGCCGTGGACGTCGCCGTGGTCACCGGCCTGCCCGTGGCCTTCTACTCCGACAAAGAACAGGTGCAACAGCACGTTCGCGGCGAACATCGCGTCCAGCGCGAAGGGCGCCGCACCCAACCCCTGCGCGTCACCAATGCGCGCGTCATCCCCCAACCGTTCGGCTCGCCGCTGACCGCCGTCCTCGACGACCGGGGCCACATCCACCGGCCCGACCTAGCGCAAGCCGCCGTTGGCCAACTGGCCCGCGACCCGGAGAACCGCTTCGTCCTGTGCGATGGCAAGTTCGGCGACGGCCTATTTGGTACTGCAAGGGAGCGTGAGGAATTGAGGGCTGTAGAAACGATGATTGAAGAGTGTGAAGAAGAAGCTGTGACGCTATCAACGGCTTTGGAAAAGGGTGGGTCTCTTGGATTTTGCCGGGCAACCCCCTCAGCATCCCTAAAAGTAGCCAAGAATTGCGTGTTTGTGGGGATTACAGACCTTTTTCGCGTCGTTAATGGGTTGTGGGTGGGGATGGTATGATTGCATCCGGCGAATTCCTGAAGAGCCAAAAGGGTAAGCTGCGGCTATTATCTAAA
>JAAAOZ010000269.1 GCA_009908585.1 Chloroflexota bacterium | reverse complement strand
GCTTGGCGATTGCACCCGGCGAATTCCTGGAGAGCCTAATCTATCAACGCGCGGCGGCTGTTGGTCAGCGGACCGACGGCGGCCCGGTGCTCGGCATGATGCATTGCGTTGAAGTTGCTGGTAATCGTCTTGAGACTGGCCGTGTACCCCACCCCACCGGAGGGGACGGGGAAGAGCAGGTAGCTCCTATCCGCGCCGTGAATCGGGAGCAGGTCTATCGCGACGGACGCTTGCGCCTGAGCACCGGCGATATTCACAGCCAAATCTGCCTGAGCGCCGAACTTCGCCACTCTGGGCGTCATCAACTGCGGCCCCAGACCGCTTTCGGGCGAGTAGAGAACGACCCCGCCCCCGAACTTGCCCTCGTAAAGTTTGGTGGTCATGGTCACGTCAGAGAAGTTGTAGCCAGCCAGATCGGCATCGGGCATAAACTCGTAGGAGACTTATTTTCTTGGAACGGCCTAAACGGATACTCAGAAAGTATCCCGCCGCGCGCCTTGCCGAGGATTGAAATCCCCGGCTACTAAGCGCAAGTCAACTGAAGTTGACTCCATCCCCACGTGGGTTCTTTCAGTCGGTCTTCAGCCGACTTCGGCTTTCAGACGGGTAGTTCACTGCCCGGCTATCCGGCGAATCTCACCGGGTGTACTCCGACTTACCCCATCCCAATCTCATCCAAAAACTCCCCCACGCGGCGATCATACGCCGCCGGGTTCTTGATGAGCGATTCGGCGTGAGCGGCGTTGGGCGCCAGCCAGATCTTGCGCACACCGCGCCGCTTCGCCACGTAGAGGGCGCGGCTGGCCTCCGGCGGGATGTAGTCGTCATCGGCGCCGTGGATGAAGAAAATGGGCGTCGTGACCTCGGAGATCGTGGCGATGGGCGCCGCCGCCTCGAAGGCGAAGTTGGCGCGCGCCTTGCTGATGAGGTTGGCGATGTGAATCCACGGGAAGGGCGGCAGGTGATAATCGGCCCGGAAGCGGTAAGCGAACTCGTCGAAGGCGCTGGCGTAGGGGCAATCGGCGACGACGAAGGCCACGCGCGGGTCGATGGCCGCGTGCTGGAGCACCGTCGCAGCGCCCAACGACTCGCCGTGCATGCCCACGCGGCAGCCCTCGCCGCCACGCTCGCCGCTGCGCTCCAACGCCCAATCCACCCACGCCTGGAGGTCGTATTTCTCCTCAAGGCCAAAGGTCGTATTCGGCCCGCCGCTGCGCCCGTGATGGCGCAGATCGACCAGCAGGACGTTGAATCCGCGCCGGTAGAACATCTCCACGTACTTCACCGAGCCGTAGAGCGTGAAGCTGATGCCGTGCACGATAATCACGGTCTTCTTGGACGCCGGCTGGGGCAGGTAGATACCGAAGAGCGAATAACCGTGAGGCGACTGGATGCGTACCTCCTCTTTAGGCCACGCCTCCCATTGTTTGGGATTCAATTGGCCGGCCTCGACCACGTAATCGTAGGAGGCCTGCACCTCCCACGTCTTGGGATAGAGGACGACGTGGGAGAAGTACCCTCCGCCGCCGATCAAGAGCGCGGCCACGGCGATGAGCGCGATCAGCCAGGGGGACATATCGGTCACCTCCCTGGATAGTCTTGATGATCGTAAACAAAGGGAGTCTCCGCCTCCGCCAAACGCGGTTGCAGCGGCGTACTCCGCCGTCACCTGATAGACGAGGTCCGCCGTCGCGCTCAGGACGCAAAAGCCGTGGGCGAAGCCGGGCGGGATGTAGAGATAGCGCGGCGCGTCGCCGGCCAGGGTCTCGCCCACCCATTGGCCGTAGGTCGGCGATCCCTTGCGCAGATCCACGCCCACGTCGAAGATCCGCCCGTGAATTGCGCCGACGAGCTTGCCTTGCGCCATCGGCGGCGCCTGATAGTGCAATCCGCGCAGCACGCCGCGCATCGAGTGCGAGTGATTCGTCTGCACAAATGGCTCGCTGATCCCGCCCTCGATAAAGGCGGAGTGCTTGTAGGTCTCCAAAAAGAAGCCGCGCTCATCGCGAAAGCAGCGCGGTTCGACTAAGATGACATCGGGGATGTCCAATCGGGTAAAGGTGAAAGGCATTTAGGTCCTCCATCAAGATAGTAGAGGGCGATTCTTGTCATCGCCCAGATTATAACCATTGCCACAAGATGACGATGCCCAGTGCGACGACGGTCCAGCATGCCACGGCGCCGATCAGCGCCCAGGCCAATTTGACCTTCAGCGCGAGCACGTAGAGCGCGATCAGGTAAGCTATGTAGGGTAGATGGAAAGCATGCTGAAGCGCAGGGTGGCCTGCAATTCTTCTACCGTCCGCTCCGCGCCGACGGTGGCGTGAGCAATCAGCGAAAATGTGGAGAAGAGGGGCGCTATGGTAATTCCAAAATTTAAAACCTTCCAAACCAGATGCTTTTTGGAATGGTTCAGAAATAGGTTGACACTTTTTCTCATCATCCCAAGCCCGGCGGTTCCCACGGCCATTGGGCCGTGGGGTCAAAAGAAAAACCACGGGCTACCATTACAAAGTCGCCCTACGGCGACTAAATTCTAACCGGCGCAGGCCGGTTTTGTAAATGTAGCCGCGAATTCCCTTGGCCATTGGGCCTTGGGGCCAAGGTATTCGCCAGGCGTTGATGGGAATTAAATTACTTGTCTATTCTCTAATATTTTTAGGTGATGGGTTTCTACGCAAAACAAAAGTGTAAACCAAACTCTGCTTGCTCGTGAACCATCCCGGCTTTTTCCTCGGAAAATCGCTTGTATTTGGGAGGTTTATTTTCTTGGAATGGCCTAACCCGGCCAAGTAATAGTGCTTGATCCCGGAAAGTGCTTGCAGACCGAGGATGGTCAAGATTCCCAAGAGAAGCCTAAGCCATAGGTTCATCGCGGGGGATCCTCAAGAAGTCTCTTGTTTCAACGCCTTCAGCATCATCAACGTGATGTCGTCCCGCTGGGAGAGATCGCCGCCGAAGGCCCGCACGGCGGTGAGCACTTCGGCTTGGACCTCATCGGCCGGCCGACCGACGTGCTGTTGGAGCGCCTGTTCCAGGCGCTCCCGGCGGAAGAACTCGCTAGCGTCGTTCCCCGCCTCGATGATGCCGTCCGTGTAGATGGCCAGCAGATCGCCGGCCTTCATCTTGACCTGCTGGCGCTTCCACGAGACGCCCTGCATCACGCCCAGCGCCATCCCCGTGCGCGTCAGCGGCTGGATGCCATCCTCATCCTCAGCGGCGCTTTGGAGCAAGTAGGGCGGCGGGTGGCCGGCGTTGCAGTAGGTCAATTCGCCCGTCATCGGATCCAACACGCCATAGAAGACGGTGACGAACAGCCCGGCGTCGGTATCCTGCAAGATGCGGCGATTGACCACGCGCATCACAAAATCGGGACGGTTGTGATATTCAAGGGCGTAGGTGCGGAGCAACGTGCGGCTCAGCGCCATCACCAGCGCGGCGCCCATGCCCTTATCGGCCACATCCGCCACGATGATGGCGAGTCGCCCGTTGGGCAGGGGGATGACATCGTAGAAATCGCCCGCCGCCTGTCGGGCCGGGATCAACGTCACGGCCAGTTGCCAGCCTGGGATGGGTGGCAACTCGCTGGGCAAAAAGCTCGCCTGGATGCGGCCGGCCATCGCCAACTCCTGCTCCACGCGATGGTAGGCCAGCCGCTGGCGATAATCCTCCGCCTGTCGGAGCGCGGACGCGACCTGCGCCGCCAAAGATTGGAGCGCGGGCAACAGGCGCGCGATGGCCTCGGTATCGCGGTAGCGCGCCAGGTAGATACCGCCGATAATCTCCAACGTCTCCACGCCCAAGATGGGCGCCACGATGATGGCCTTGGTTTTGAGCGTCTCTCCCCACGGCGTCTCGGACTTTGGGGAGAAGATATGCGAATCGGGAGACGTGACGCGGCCCGATCCCGCGAGGCGCAGCCAGCGCCAGATTTTCTCATCCACCGGCGGCCAGTTATCTGGGTAGTGTAAGTAGGTCTTATCGGGGAAGATGCAGATCTCGATGTGGGCGAAGGGGAACATATTGCAGAGGTTTTTGCGCAGCACCGTCGGCAGATCCGAAAATTCCGGGGCGAGGCGGATGATGTCCCGCCCCAGGCGCTCCAGCTTCTTCAACTCGCGGAAGCGCAACTGGCTCTGTTCGGCGGTTTGGCTGAGGCGATGACCAATGAATCCGACCAGCACCAAAAAAGAGGCGAAGAAGAGATAGCCGACGAGACCATTTTGGGCGTACAATCCGGCGGCCAAGATGGCGAAGGGATCGATCAAGACGCGCCAGACGAGCGTCACGCCCAAAAATCGCACCCAGGTCTCCCACCAGCTTTCGGCCCAGGCGAAGCCCTCAAACTGGCTGAAGAAGTTCAACAACGGCGCCCAAAACACCGCCACGCCCAACATCCAGATCAAGGTCGCGCCGAGCGCGGGCCACAAATAGCGCGGGGCCAATCCCGGTAAGGGGAAGGCGCCGCCCCAGAACCGATAGAACGCGACCGCGATCAGGCATGCGAAGATTTCCGTCATCAAGTGGAAGCTCATATTGCGAACGACGTTCCATTGCCATTGATCCGAGGTGGCTCGCCGCCATCTGCGCCACGACCACGTCGCCAACCACAGGACCGTGATCCACAGCGCCGTCGGGCCAAAGATCAAAACGGACGACCAGGAGATCAAGCTGACTAAGGAATCGCTCCAATCGGCGTAGGTGCCCGGCGTGGTCTCGACGTAAAGGTAAAAGTCCAACCTCTCGAAGACAAAGTGGAGGACGAAGATCAACGCGAGCATTCCCCATTCGGCGCGAAAGCGGGTGAAATCGGTCAGGAGGATCAACCAGATCAGACCGGCCACCGCGAGGGGCGCGGAATAGAGCGCCCCCAGGACATTGGCGCTGGTCTGGACGCGCTCGCGGTCGGCGAGATCCTGGATGGGGGGATATATGCGCTTGACGATGGTATACAGCAGCGGGGTGTGCATCTACAGGCATCCTCCTCGCATGGCAATCACGAGCGATGCTTGACCAATGTGAGCACATTGGTGCCGTCGGATTCGCAGGAAAAGCGCACCTCATCCATCATCTGATGAATGAAGTATAGCCCCAATCCGCCAACTTGGCGCTCTTCCAAGGGGGAGCAGAGATCTGGCTCTGGTGCATCTTTGGGGTTAAAGGGGCGTCCCTCGTCGCGCAAAGTAATTGTTATCGACCGGTCGTTCACGCGACACGTGCAGGTGATCCCTTGGGCCTCCAGATCCTCATAAGCGTACTCGATGATGTTGGAGCACGCTTCATCCACAGCTAATTGAAGGCCGTAGGTGGCCTTGTCGCTCAACCCGGCGGCCTCTGCGGCGGCGATGACGAACTTACTGATGGCAGCAAGGCTCTCGTACGTCGCGGGGAAGGTCACGGTCTTTTTTATTTTATCACTCATAGGATTGTCGTCCTACTCTGCGAAGGTCGAGCCAACGAAGCAGTTCTGCACGGGTGACTTGGTCAGGATAAAAAGAAGCCGCCTCAATGGGTCGATGGCCTGCTCGACGTCGACACCAAGGCGGCTCCCAATGGGCAGCTTGAAAATGCTTCACCCATGCGCTGAAATTTCCTTAGAAATAGCCAACGGCGTGAACTTTATCGTCGAAGATCTCAAACAGTGGAATAAATCCGGCCAGGTCCATTGCCTCGTAGATGCGCTCCGGTACCCGGGCCAAGACCACCTCGCCCCGATTCAGCCGCTTGCACTGCTTCTGCGTGTTGATCAACACGCGCAGCCCGGCGCTGGAAATAAAGAGCACATCGTTTAGATCGAGGACAATGTTGTAGCGCCCCTGATCTAAGATATCATCCAGCGCTTCGGCCAGTTCCGGCGCGGTCTGACTATCGATGCGGCCGCTGACGGACAACAAATCACAATGTTTGAACTCTTCAAGGGTGTAGTCCATAGGTAAGTCTCCTTTGCTCACTAACGCTTCACTAGTAAAGTAAATAAATTAGGCTCTTCAGGAATTCGCCGGGTGCAATTATGCCATCCCCACGCGCAACCCAGTAACGACGCAAAAAAGGTCTGTAATCCCCACAAACACGCAATTCTTGGCTGCTTTTAGGGCTACTGAGGGGGTTGCCCGGCAAAACCCAAAAGACCCATAAATTATTCAACGCCTTCACGCATAGCGTAGAGCCGCGCGGCCAGTGGGTAAAGGGGATGCAATGACTGCTCCCACAAGCCCATAAAGCGCGTCACCTCGCCGCCAAATCCACGCTTGAAGCGGTAGACGCCCCACAGCCCATCGCTGCGCTGGGTGAACTCCGCCTCTAAGGTCTCCTCATCGGCGTCGGGAATGCCCCACAGATCGTAGGTGGTGCAGCCCCGCGCCTTGGCCCAGCGGATCGCGGCCCACTGAAGGGCGTAGGTCGGCATCTTCTTGCGGTGCCGATTGGAAGAGGCGCCGTAGAGGTACCACGCGCGGCCGCCTATCGCAGCGACGATGATGCCCGCGACGACATCGCCCTCGACCTCGGCCAGCCACAGGCTCGCGCGCCCCTTAGGCTGGAGAATCTCCATCACGCGCTGATAGTACCTCGCGCTGTGCACGCCGAACTCGTTGCGCTCGCTGGTAGCCTCGATAAGCTGATGAAAGGTCGAGACATCTTGCAGATCCCCCTCGCGCACCTCCACGCCCTTGCGCTCCGCCAATCGGATATTATACCGGGTCTTGGATTTCATGCGCATCAGAATATCATCTTCCGAGGGGGTGAGATCGATCTCGATGGTGCTCGGCGGCTGGATCGTGCGCGAGGTAGGTCGCATGCCCAAGCTCTGGAGCTGCGACCGGGCGGCGGGCGTGTTCAACAGCGGCGGCTCGATCCACAGCGCCCACGCGCGCTGGCGCCGCGCCGTGGCCTTCATCTCCTGCCAGAGCGCGCCCGTAGCCTGCGGATCGCTCCAATCCACCACCGGCCCGCGCGGCACGTAAGCGATGGCGCCCAGCGACAGCGGCAAGGGGCGGTAGAGGATCACGGCGCCGCTTTCTCCCACCCGGGCCAAATCCCAATCCCAACCAAACTCCGATTTCAGTTCGCCCCACCAGCGCGTCTGCAAAATGCTGCCCTTCGGGTGCGCCGCGACGATCTCTTCCCATTCCCGATCCGTTGCTGCCTCATTATGCATAAAAATCAGCTATTCCTTTTCTCCCACCACCAATAACCCACCACCGACGCCGTCCGTCGGTACTTCCTTCTCATACGCTGCGCGCCATCGCTGGCTGAGTCGCCGCACAATCCAGCGCCGGAGCCAGCCCTGATAGCCCAACCTTTGCAAACGCGGCGACGCCAACAACCGGTACCAATGCCAGCGCCCCGCGTAGATGCCGTAGCGCGCGTTGGCCCGATCCCACAACATCTCCACATCGGTGGGGATGTAGTAGCGCGTGTGATGCAGGCGCATCCCCACGCGGCCCAACATCTCCGCCCAGCGCTTCGGCGTAGGATAACGATAATGCTCCAGTCGGCGGTCGATTCGATTGGCGTAGGCCTGTGCGCCGTTGAAATCGCCCACCTCGACGCGGTCGCGATAGCCGGCCAGCAAACGCCGGAAGGCATCGCTGGGCACGGAGGCGATGAAACGCCCGCCCGGTCGGAGCACGCGCGCGGCCTCTTCCAACACCGGCATCAGATGGGGGATGTGTTCAAGCACGGAGTTGCTGAAGACCGTCGCGAACGAGTCATCGGGATAGGGCATCGCGTCGCCCTGGGCCTGCTGGACGAAGCGATAGGCGTCGGTCGCTGGGGCGTGGCGCACCTGGCTCCACCACGGATCGAAGCCCGCCTCGATGGAAAAAGGCGGCTCGCCCGCGAACAGCACCTCAGCGATGAGGCCATCGCCGCAGCCCAGATCTAGTATAGGGCGCGGATACGTCTCGGTCGCCAGCGTCCGCAATTCAATGGCGCGCCAGAGCGCCACCGGCGGCGCAAACCAGTATTGCTTCAGGGATAGGGTAAGATAATCTCGGTCAGGATTTGGCATAGTAGGCTAGTCGTCCGTTCATCTATTTGTATGTCGTCGGCGTCGTCCGTCATCGCCGTCATCAACCGTATTATATATCAGAGGATGTGGATTGATCATCCGATTGCGCCGCTTGGCTCAAAAGCTCATCCATAAACTGCCGGAACTTCTCAAGCGATTCGGCTATCACGGCTTGCGTGTGTAGCGCCTTCAGCATCTTGGTGTCATCAATGGCGTTGACGCGCTCAACGATGGCAGGTTCGGGCGGGCCAAAACGGATATCGAGCACATCCACCACATTCTCTCGTGCATTCTGCTGAATGCCTTGCTGTAGACCTTCCTCTAACCCTTCCTCTAACCCTTCTTCTTTCATTAATTGATACGTCTGCGTTACGTAGGCCATCTTGTGCTCCTCCTCATACGTGATGACTTGCGTTCTGAATTTCTCCGTCAATTCGGACGGCAATCGCATCACCCAGTCAATAAACCGATACAACAACCGCACGTCACGCTTGCTGTACCCGCGTTCGTACAACATCCGCGTCAATCGCCACTTCAGAGCGTAGCGCTCCTCGGGCTTACCCCGCGTCGCTTGCGTGTGCAAATGCGCCAACACCACAACCGCAAAGGGATTACGATGCTGCTCCAACGCGGCGATGCGCTCCCGATAGTCTAACAGCTTGACCACGGGAAACGTCAGGTTGATTTCACAGCCCCACAAGCTGTAACCGTAGCGGGTTGGCCGCCAGTTGGGGCGTTCGTCCCCCAAGATCGCGAAGCTGGCGACCTGCTGATGGTAGCGGTCGAAAAGGCGGTAGTTGTAGACGTACATCCGCTCCGCGAAACTGGATTCGTACTGGCTCTGCACCTCCAGATGGATGAGCACCCACGTGGCCTCCCCGTTCTTGCGCCACACTTCGACCAGCTTGTCCACCGCGCGCCGCCCGGTAGGAGCCTCCGGCGCGATCTGCTGGAGTTCCTTGTCCAGAAAACGATACCCTTTCGTCCAATCGATACCCTCTGCGGCCCGCGGGAAGAAGAAGATGAGGCATTCGGTGAAATAGACCTCCAGCGCCTCTTTCCAGGGGCTGTCGTAGTTGTCCGTTGATTGGATATCGGTCACCGCCGGCTCCTTGTTCATAATGAATAGAGACGTTCGTTGATGATATTGTAAATCTAAAGGCCTTTTGTGCAAGTTTCGCCCCCCGTTGATTGCTATCAGCTTTAGCAACCTCACGTCTCTGCGGAAGTCTGGTATAATGCGCATACTATGACTTTAATTTCAGCATCAAAACTGACGAAATACTTTGGAGCGGATGAAATCTTCTCCAATATCTCATTGACCGTGCATCGCGGCGATAGCATTGCCTTGGTGGGCGTCAATGGCTGTGGCAAGAGTACGTTATTGGATATGATCGCCGGCAATCTGCTCCCCGACGAAGGAGAGATCTATCGCGCGCGGGACGTGCGATTGGGCTACCTCCCGCAATCGCCGGATTTCGAGAGCGACGCAACGCTTTGGGAGGCGATGGACGCGGTCTTCACGGAGCTGCACGCGCAGCAGGCCGAACTGCGTCGCCTCGAGGATGCGATGGCCGCCGACGATCCCGATCTACAAGAGGATGCGATGGCCCGCTATGGTCGCCTGCTCGATGCTTTCGAGCGCGCGGGCGGCTACACCTACGAGACCCGCATCGAGCGGGTGTTGAGCGGCCTGGGCTTCACGGAGAAACAATATCAACAGCCCGTGCGCTATTTCAGCGGCGGGGAGAAGACCCGCGCGCTGTTGGCGCGTCTGCTGCTGGAGAAGCCGGATCTTCTGCTGTTAGATGAGCCGACCAATCACCTCGATCTCGACGGCATCGAGTGGCTGGAGGGCTATCTCCAGCAATGGTCGGGCGCGATGATCGTCGTGGCGCACGACCGCGCCTTCTTGGACGCGGTCGTCAATCACGTCTGGGATCTGCATCATCGCCGGATGGACATCTACAAGGGCAATTACACGGCCTACGCGCACCAGCGCGCCGAGCGCCGCGAGCGCCAACAGTCGCGCTACGAGGCGCAACAGAAGAAGATCGCCGAGACCGAGGACTTTATTCAGCGCTATATGGCCGGCCAGCGTTCCTCGCAGGCCAAGGGCCGCCTCAAGCGCTTGAATCGTATGGAGCGCCTTGAAGCGCCCAAGGATTATCAGGATATTCACATCGATCTCCAGACCCAGCTTCGCAGCGGGGATCTGGTGCTGCGGTTGAAGGACCTTAGCGTCGGCTATGAGCCGGCGACGCCGCTGCTCACCATCGAGAAGGCCGAGATTCGTC
>JAAAOZ010000476.1 GCA_009908585.1 Chloroflexota bacterium | reverse complement strand
CCGTGCATGGCCATCGTAAGTTTTTCCCGACGCGATGTCCAGGGTGGGGAGATCCTCCCTTCCTTCCGTGGCGCTTTGAGCTTTTCGAGGGCGTTTCTTAGCTATGAACATGGACGCGATCTGGCTCCAGTTGGTCTCTGTGGTGCTGCCGGCGTTGTTGGGTGGTGGCCTGTTCGGTACTCTCTCAAATTACCTGGTTAAAACGCGCCGGATGGAGCGAGTGGATCGTGTCGCTGAGTTGGCGGAGCAGCAGCAGGCGGCGCTTGAGCGCGCCATCGAAAATGAAAATGCTCTACGGTTGATGTTGTTTCAACAGAAGGACGAGATGCGAAAACTTGAATCTGCCTGGCGAGATCGGACTTCTGCTATTGAGGAAAAATATCAGAAAAAATGTGACGAGATCGAAGAGGAGGCTCGTTTGAGGGAGGAAGAGTACCAGGCCGAGATCGCCATGCTGCGGTCGGAATTGGATCGACTGCGGATTTTGATACTCCGCCATGGCGTCGATCCTGATCTGGTATGTGATGTCCCGTCGGCGTTCCCGGAATGATGTCGTTTTTCCATCAAAAAAGCCCCTTCGTTATGAAGGGGCTTTTCTCTTTTAGGGGGGTTACTGGTTTTACTGGTTGCTGTTGTTGTCAATGTAGGCCATAACTTTTTCAATATCGCTCATGGCCTTGGTGATAGCGGTTAGCGGATCGTCTGCGTATAATTTGATGTAGTCCCAGCAGTTTCCGGTGCGGTCTCCAAGGCCGTAAATACTCATTAAAACGGTGGCGGTGAATTCGGCGACGGTCTCCTGGTGGGCGTTTTGCCCGTTTGCCTTTTGGCTCTTGTCGAGGTGAAAGTGGATCGCGTGGGCCAGTTCGTGGAAGAAGGTCTTGGCGTCGGTGGTGTTGATGCTGATTTTCTTTCTATCTGGGTCAAATTGTCCGTAACGGTCTGGGGGGAGGGGTCTCCAGGTAACCTCTACGCCTAATGTCTCGGCGATTTCAGTTAGCGGGGGCAATTCTGGCGTATAGTCAAATGAGGGGAGGTGGTCGCCGTCGGTCTGGTCAAGGGCAAAAACTGGAATCGCTTTGAATCCGTAGAGGATGACCTTGTCTTCTCCGGTCTCCTTGTCCTCGATCTTCTTAGTTAGGGGGGCCAGGATGTAGGCGGCGCTTTCGCCTTTGCGTACCTGGCGGCCTGCGTTTTGCCATTGTCGGTAGCCTCGGCAGTCCAGGCTGTCTGTTTGAGCGAATGCCAAGACTTTGTTTCCCAAACTCCAATTATCAAAGGGGCGCTTGTCGTCGGGGTGACGTTTAAGCATCGCGACTTTGACGATGGGGGAAAGATCGCCGGCCTTGAATTTTTCTATAACTTGGTTAAGGCTTGCTCGCGCTTTCTTTGAGAGTTTCATGTCTTCCTCCGCTTGGGTGTCTTTGTGTGGTGGGCGTTTCCCGTTCTCCCTTCCTTCAATCTACTCTCATGGTACCATGTAAAGCGCGAGGATGGATGTGTCATGTGTCACGTCTTGGGGTGACATTCGTCCTGTTCGGTTTTCGGCCTTACGTTTGCATGAAGGCCGTCGATCTGCTATCATAGAGGTATGGTAAGCAAGATCATTTGGGATGCAGATGCTCCGCTATCGCGCGCCAAGGGAGAACGGCGCGACGCGAATGCCGCTTTACATGACTATTGCTTGATGGGGGATGGGCGATCCTTGCGCAAGCTGGCGGCGAAATATAAGGAGCAGAAAAAGAGCACGGCTAGTGCAGATGCTCCTCCAACTCTGTACAAAAGCACGCTTTTCAACTGGTCGTCTCGTTATGACTGGGTAGCCCGCGCCGAGCGCTTTGACCAACTGGAGCATGAGCGAGAACTTAGGGAGTGGCGTGATCGCCGGCGGGAAAGCCGCGCCAAAAATATAGCCCTACTGGAGGTCATGCGGAGTAAGTTCATTAAGGGCCTAAAATATGCCGAGCCTAATACATTGGAGTGGCGTGAAATAATCTCCGGCGTGAAAATGGTAACCGAGCAACTGCGGCATGAATTCGGGGAAGCCGACCAGGTCGTCGAGGTGCGGACCGGCGCGGAGGCTAAGCCTTCGCCGGCTATGGGCTTGTCTGACGACGAGTTAAAAAAGGCCATCCAGAACCTACTTATCGGGGAAGATGATCTACTCGATTTTGATGATGATGACGGCGAGTGATGCCGTCGTTTTTCTGTATTAGGCAAGGAGGAAGTTATGCCAGAAGAAAAACAAACTAACGAGAAAGCTGATGCCGTGCGTCGCGTCCCGTGCGAGGTCTATTCGCGCATCGTCGGGTACCTACGCCCGGTGCGCAATTGGAACGATGCCAAACGGCAGGAGTTTGAGGATCGCGTAGCCTTCAAGGTGCCAGAGGATGGTTCACCTCATGGGTGAATCGCAAGCGGTAGAGAATCGCGTCGTTTCCGTGGAGCTATGCGTTCCCCATCCTCAAAATTACAATCAGCACGGGGAGGAGCAGATCGGCGATCTCCGCCTATCGCTGCGCAAATTCGGGCAGGTGCGCTCCGTGGTGGTCCAAGATGACGGGGCCGGCGGGTTCCTGATGGTGGCGGGGCACGGGATACTGGAAGCGGCCAAGCTGGAGGGTTTCGAGACGCTGCGGGCCGATGTCATCCCCCAAGAATGGCCGCCGGTCAAGGTGTTGTCGTACCTGGCGGCGGATAACGAGTTGGGCAAAGCAGCCGATCCGGATCAAGAACAACTGGCGGCGCTGGTGCAATCGGTCGGTGATGTGGACGAGGACCTGGCGGCGCTGGCCGCCGGCGGTGACGACGCGCTTGATAGCCTCATGGCATATCTCTCTATCGAGGACGAAGAGGTGCCGCGTGCCGCCGCTGATACCCTGGGCCAGATGCGTGACGAGTGGGGGACTGCGTCGGGTCAATTGTGGGAGATCCGGGGGGCCGAAGGTCGGGTCCACAGGCTGTTGTGCGGTGATAGTACGGACGCCGGCGACGTCGAGCGCTTGCTGGCCGGCGCGCGTCCTCTGCTGATGGTCGCCGATCCCCCTTACGGCGTGGAGCTTGATGGGACGTGGCGTTATGAAGCGGGGGCAAATGAGAATCCTACTCCGCGTCATGGCGGTCTGGCAAATGATGACCGCGCCGACTGGGGCGATGTCTTCACTCTCTACGGGTCGGATGTGGTATACGCCTGGCATGCTTCCTCATGTGCCGCGCAAGTGCGCGCCGGCCTTGAGCGGGCCCGGTACAAAATCCGGCAGCAGATCGTGTGGATAAAGGATAGGTTTGCCATTGGGCGAGGGGCTTATCACTGGGCGCATGAGCCATGTTTCCTCTGCACTCGCGAGGGTGTTCCGTTACGGGTGCCTTCTGGCCAGCGGGGGCGCATGCGTCTCGCGTGGGCTGGCCGGCGGTCTCGGCGTGGGTATGATGAGGGGCATGATCTTGCCGCTTATGCGGTGCGCATGGGAAAGACGGCAAGTTGGCGTGGTGGTCGCAAGCAGACCACAGTCTGGCGTGCACATTCTCCTATCCAGTCCGCCGGAACAAACGAGGCCAAGCAATTTCAAACTTTGCATCCTACTCAAAAGCCGATTGAGCTATACGAGCGTCCCTATCGCAATCATACGCGCCGCGGGGATGCGGTCGTCGATCCGTTCGCGGGTTCTGGTATGTGTTTTATCGCCGCCGAGCGCACGGGCCGCGTGGGGTATGGCATGGAACTTGATCCGCGTTTCGTGGCGGTGGCGTTGCAGTTGGCGACTGATTTTGGAATGGAGGTCTCTCTGGCCGGTGATGGTGATATTTCCCAGGAAATGTCTGCGGTGATGGCGTGACAAAGCGCAAGCAGGCACTGGAGATGATCCTGGAGCAAAATCGGCGCGTCAATGGTGGCGTACTTGATCTGCGGGCGTGGACGGCGGTGCGCCGGGCGATGCTCAAGCCGGGCGTGGCGTTTGACCTGGTGCATCGTCCGTATCTGCGGGACCTGTACGCAGAGCAGGCGCGGGAGATGGTGGTCTATAAGGCATCTCAGATGGGCGCGTCCGAGCTTGGGGTTTCCTACGCTCTATACTCCTGTGATGAGCGCGACGCCACGGTGCTCTACGTGTTCCCTACCAGAACGCATGTGACGGACTTCTCAACGGCGCGGATCGCGCCGGCGTTGGAGGCTTCGGAGTATCTATCTGGCGTTGTGGCGTCTGGTGGGGCCGGCGATGACCGGCGCGGAACGGATCGCGTCACGCTGAAGCGTATCGGTGATCGGTTCTTGTATCTTCGTGGCGCGCAGGTCAAACCTGACGGGCGCGCTCCTCAGTTAAAGTCAATCGATGCGGATGTGCTTGTTCTTGATGAGGTGGACGAGATGGATCAGCGGGCGCCGGTCATCGCCGTTAAGCGCTTGGGGGCCTCGGCTATTTCGGAGGTGCGTTGGATTTCTACTCCCACATATCCGGGCGTGGGTATCCATGCCAAGTGGTTGGAATCTGACCAGCGGGAGTGGTTTGTACCGTGCCCAAAGTGCAGGCGTTTTCACTCCCTGACCATCGATGACGTGGTGACGGAGTGGGACTCTCTGGGCCGGCCTGTTGGGTGGAATGGGCAAAGCGAAGGCCGGGCTTTCGCGGCCTGTCGGGGTTGTGGCGCGGAGTTGGATCGCCATGCTCACGGTTCTTGGGTAGCGGCCAAGCCGGGTCGGGAGATCGCTGGCTTTCATCTCTCAAAGCTATTCTCCCCCACGTCGTCTTTGTTGGCCATTGTCGAGGCGCTGCAAACGGTGGAAGAGACAAAGCGGCGCGAGGCCTTTAACCAGGACTTGGGGCTGCCCTACTCCCCGCGCGGCGGGCGACTTACGAAGACGCTGCTCGACCAGTGCCGGCGCGACTATCTTCATGGGCCGGTGGCGGGCGAGGCTTGTGCCGCCGGCGTGGATGTGGGATCGCGACTTCACGTGGTCATCAGGGGGCCGGCCTCGCGGACGGGGGATCGGCCTCAGCGTTGGGCCGGTGCCGTGGAGGGGTATAAGGCGCTTCGGAATCTCTTTCTGAAGTACAACGTCCGGCGGGCCGTGATTGACGCACTTCCTGAGACGCGCGCGGTGCGGGAGTTCCGTGCAGACTATGGGCGCGGCGCGGTCTGGCTTGCATATTTCCCTAATACTCGCATTGGTCTAAAGTCTGAAGAGGTAATGCAGATAAAAGAAGAGGATGGTGTGGTCAATATTGACCGGACGCGCGCTATGGACGAGGTCATGGCCGGGTTGCTTTCCTCGTCGGTCGGGGAGGCGGGGCTTACGCTGCCGGCGGATGCGCGAGATGTGCCGGAGTATTACGAGCATATCACTAACCAGGTTAGGGTTCTGGAGAAAAACGCCGCCGGTCAACAGGTCGCGCGGTATCGCGAGTTGGGGCCTGACCATCTCTCCCTGGCGGAGTTATATTGTTTGGTTGCCGGGAAGATGCCCAGGCCGGCGACGTTGCCGAAAGCTCGGAATTTGAAAAAGTCTCGCGGGTGGAGGTAGATATGCTTAATGATCAAATAGAAAATCGCGTTATTGCGGTCGCTTCCTGCATCCCGCATCCTCAGAACTATAACCGGCACTCCCCTGAGCAGATCGGGGACTTGCGGGCGTCGCTGCGCAAATTTGGCCAGGTGCGGTCGGTCGTGGTGCAAGATGACGGCGCCGGCGGCCACATGATGGTGGCGGGGCATGGTATTCTGGAAGCAGCTAAGGCCGAGGGCCTTGAGAACCTGCGCGCCGACGTCATCCCCCAAAACTGGCCGCCGGTCAAAGTGTTAGCGTACCTGGCGGCGGATAACGAGTTGGGGAAAGCGGCAGATCCTGACCAGGAGCAACTGGCGGCGCTGGTTGCGTCGGTCAAGGAGGAAGATGAGGACCTCGCGTTGTTGGCAGCAGGTGGGGACGACGCGCTTGCTTCTTTGCTGTCTATGGTTGAGGAGCCGGCGGAGATCCCCCTTGACGACAAAGATGTCATCGCGGAGTTAAGTGATCGATGGGGGGTTTTGCCTGGTGATGTGTGGGTTTGTGACGACGGGTTTGCTGTCGCGTGTGGTGATTGTCGGGATGTAGCTGTTTGGGATCGTCTGTTAGAGACTGCCGGAGCTTCTGCGGTACAGATCGCTGTTACGTCTCCTCCGTATGCGCAACAACGGGCGAAGCAATATGGGGGTATAGAGGCTTCCAAGTATGTAGCCTGGTGGAAGGATGTGCAGGCGTGTGTGCGCAAAAACCTTTCTCAGGATGGGTCTTTCTTTGTAAATATCAAGCCGCATGTTGATGGGGGGCAGCGGTCTCTCTACGTTATGGAATTGGTCATGTCCATGGTGCAGCAGTGGGGCTGGTGCTACATTGACGAATTCGTGTGGGTCCACCAGGGGTATCCTGGAGCTTATGTTGGACGTTATAAAAATCAGTTCGAGCCAGTTTATCAATTCTCGCTCTTGGATGGCGAGGTGACGCCCCTAACAGCCGAAGAATCCTTTTCCGTTCATCATTTCGCCCAGCAAAGCGCGGCGCAGATTTCCTTTAATCCTGAAGGCGTGCTTCGGGAGTTAGGTGATAGGCATTATAAGAAGTTAAGAAAACGGCATGAGGGGGAAACTTTATTTCAAGACGGTTACGAGCAAGAATCTGGTATGGGAAATTTTAAGTATTACAAGAATCTGAAAGGGGCCAGGCCTGGGAATGTGATCCATGCTAACATTGGAGCAATTTGTGGAAAATACAAGCAGGCCGCCACGTTCCCCATCGGCGTGCCGGCGTTCTTCATTAGGGCGTTTACGGACGAGGGCGACGTGGTTATTGATCCGTTTTGTGGGTCGGGAACGACGCTTGCTGCGGCGCATCGGCATGGGCGTGTGGGGCTGGGTATCGAAAAGGAAACAAAGTACACAGCGGTTATTCTGGAGAGGCTGTTTGACTTGGGCCTTAATCCGCGCCGCGTTATCACCGGGGAGGTGTTAGATGGCGAGTAACTATAACTCATTAGGCGTCACTGGTCGCAATCAATTTGGGCCGACGGAGCCCGTTGTACGGGATGATCGGTTATGGGGTCTGCAAGCCGTCCGAGAGTATACGCGCATGTACATCGACCCAACGGGGCAGATGATGTATCTGGCGGTATCGCTTCCAATTCGCCAGGTTGAATGGGACGTGGAGGCCGGCGGTGACGCGCCGGCGGATGCTGAAGCGGCGGAGTTCGTGGAATCCGTGATGAATGATATGTCACAAACCTGGTCTGATGTGATCGCGGACGTGTGTCAAATGTTCATTTTCGGGTTCCAGGTTTTTTGGGTGGTGTTGAAGCGGCGAACGGAGCGCAATTCCAAATTTTCCGATGGTCGTGTCGGGGTGCGTAAGTTGGAGTATGTCGCGCCGGCCGGCATTATTGATTGGGAATACGCGCCGGACGGTGACATTGTGGGGCCGCTGGTGATGAATGCTAAACATCAGCAAATCCTTGTTCCGTTGTCTGGCTCCCTGTACTTTCGCACTACGCGCTCCGGGGATCGCGTGGAAGGCCAGTCAATCTATGAAGCTGCGCGCCGGCCTTGGCAATACCGGCGCCGCCTTGAGCAGATCGAGGGTGTGGGGCTTCATCGGCGGTGGGCCGGGTTCCCGGTTGTCAATCTCCCGCGCGGCGCTTCGACTCCGGACTCGGTGATGGATGGTGAGGTGTCGGATACTCAGCGTGGCGAGGAGCTTGTGCAGGCTGTTTATGAGGATCGTATGATGGGCGCGGTGTTGCCGGACGGGTGGAAACTGGATTTTGGCGGGCCAGAGGGTAACGTCGATAGTACGATGGGTGAAACTGTCAAGCGCAAGGACACCGAGATGGCGAGGGTAATCTTGGCGCAGTTCCTCCTCCAGGGCCTAATGAGTGTCGGGACTCAATCGCTGGCCGAGACGTTGTTGGATGCGTTCTCTTCTGCTATTCAAGCGTTCTTGGTGTCTATTCGGGACGAGTTAAACCTATACCTTGTCCCGATACTCATGCGCCACAATGACTTTCCCGGCATGACAGCACTTCCTAAAATCACATTCGCAGATCCAAGCAAAAAAAGCGTAAGCGCGGCGTTGCAATGGATCGCTGACCTAACCGGGCTTGATCTTACCGACGAGAGCTTGACCGTCAAAGACCTTCGGGAAGCGGTCAATGCCTGGGGGGATGGGAGTGCGTCCGAGGATGGTGGGGGCAATGCGGAGGGTGATCCTGTGCAGGGCGTGGAAGAGGAGGCCGGCGCGGGTGCTGATTTCTCGCGGTATGCGCGCCTCTCTGGGAAGCTGCGGACCTACTCGCGCCCGCAGACCTACCGCGATCTTGCCGATGGCCATGGTGAAGCGCAGCGGGCTGGCCTTGAATCCTGGACGGGTGATGTGGCGCAGTCCTTTGAGGAATTAGGGTCGGGTGCTACAGAGGATGAGGTCGGGTCCAAACTCAACGATCTCCTTCTCGCCGGTCTGCTGGCCTTTCGCGAGCGGTCGGTCGCTGACATCGGCGCGGCCTTTTGGTTGGGGTTCGGCGCGCCGTCGGGACCGCCGGAGGCGTTGGCGGCGCTGTCGTCGGAGATTGAGACGGTGGACTCCTGGATTGGTTATGGGCGGGGGGGGCAATTGGTGGAGATGAATCCTTTGGGCAAGCCTACGCTCTTCGGGGAGATCCGGGGAGAGTTAGAAGGGCAAATTGCGGCCATCATCCTCTTGTTGAAGAACAGGCGGTATGATGAAATTATCGGCGTTGTGGATGACGCTGTGCGAGTTGCGACCAGGTCGTATAGCCGCGCCGAGTTGTACTCTGGCAATGTCTGGCACGGCGTGTGGGCCGGCGTCGCGGCAAAGCACAGGCTTGATCCTAATTCCGGGCCGGTCTATTGGGTCAACGATCCCTTTGCTGATCATTGTCACGAATGCCCGATCTTTGGCGCTGCTCCGCCAGGGCGTCGCTATGATAGCATGGACGCCTTACTTCGCGCGACTGGCGGGGTTTTGCCGGGCTATGGCACGGAGTGTGATGGTAATTGTCGCTGCCATCTTGCTGATCGGACGGGGGCCTGGTTGTAACTTTTCCTGGGAAATGAAAAGCGCCGGCGCGGTTGTATCTCGCGCCGGCGCTTTGGTTTTTTGCGGGTTGTTACCCTTCTTCATCCTCGTCAAACTCGACGGGTAGCTCCTCCCCCAACTGCTCCGCAAAATCGCGGAGCATCTCGTCCAAAAGAAAGAGGTTTACCACGTGCGGTTGCCCCGTGGCCGGGTGACGCCCGAATGCCTCCGGCGGCAGCTTCAACATCTCGCGCCAGAGCATTCTGGCCTCTTTGTTGCGCAGGACGACATCATAGGCCGGCAGCGGTTCCTCGTCCGGCTTCTCCAACTCGATCTTGCGCGCCGTCCCCATCCATACTGCTGCCTTCGTGAGCGGCTGCCCTTTGGCGACAGTCTCCAGTGCGTTGGCCACCAGCACGGCATCGTGCCATACGCGCCGCCCGCTGATTTCACGCGGTTTTAACGTCAGTTTCTTGGTCACGTCACTGCCTCCTGCGTCACCACGCCAGCGTAGGCGTTCCACTGGCTGTTGACCGTAAACTCTATATCGTTATCTGTACTCTCCGCCGTGATGGATGCGTTGGTCACCACGCCAAACGCTACGCGATCTGCGTAATGCTCTGGATCGCGCAGCACCTGCGTCGCCCATTGCGCGCGCGTCGCGTGATGGGCCGTAGCCGGGTCTTCCGCCACGACCGCGACCGCGCTTTTGACCATTGCCATTTGCACGCGCCTGACGAACTCCTGATTTTCAGCTAATGCGACCTGATCTAAAAATGACATACTACCTCCGTTAGGTTGCTGTTGTACTATCGGTTATGAGTCCCAAATTTTCTATCGCTGACAATAGATTTGCCAGTGCCGCCTCCGGATCGTCCCGCGCCCCGCTGACGGTCGGTTTGGTGATGGGCGTTTTGTTGTAAAATCCCGCGTAGCTGCCGCGATGCGCTAGGTCTTTTGCGATGGCGAGCGAACCACGTGTCGTCATCCCGTCGGTGGTCGTGCCGATGAGGATGTTGCCCACCTTATTAATATGCATGGCGTAAGCGCCTGGGTTGCCGGGATTATATACCTTGAACACCAGCGCGCTCCAGTCATTGGTTGTGCTCTCCCTCAGATGATAGATTCCACTCCGGTTATTTCCATTAATGTCACCCACGATTAGCGGAGAGTAAACCCCGGTGGTATTGGTAACAGCAACGGACAACCTACTCTGTGGACTCGTCGTCCCAACCCCCACGTTGCAATCCTCGAAATACGCATAATCCGTAGCC
>JAAAOZ010000187.1 GCA_009908585.1 Chloroflexota bacterium | reverse complement strand
GAACGCGATGTTCGAGGCCAGCATGCGCACGCCGCAGTTGGAAACAACAAAGCAATTGGCAACGAAGTTATGATCTGGATGGACAACGGTGAAATCGTAAACATCAGCCTCGAAGTTCTCTACCTGTTCAATATGGGCAATAAAGCTCCAGACCATACCACTTTCGCCTAGCCCAGCGGTCGCTTCTATACAATAACTCTCAAAATCGGGAAAGTGGGCACCCACACGAGGGCCAGTTTTCCTTTCTTCATACAATGAACGTTCCAGGAAACGTTTGTTAATATGCTCATCGGTCAACTCGTCGAAGATTTGCGTTGGAGGGACGCCAGCGGCCTGCATAGCCACTGCCGTTTGGGCAACGGTGTGGCGTTCAGCAACGTGCCTTTGCTTCAACTTGAGATATTGTACGGCTAATAAACCCAGGTAACGACGCTTCTGATTGTACTCGAAACCCACTCGTCCCCATAGATTAATCAGGCTATCTGACTTGGAGGAAAGTATTAACCGTAATCGTATCGAGCGACTACCATCTTTGTTTACTTGCTCTCTCCGCCGACTTATAGTCTTTGTCTCCACACCAAATCCGTCCAACATCTGACTCACATCGTTCATGAAAGAATAACCACTCTCAACAAAACGCTCGCGCTTATTCATCGAAAGGACAGGCGTGTAGAAATTGGTACCGTGTTCATCAAACGTCGCTGGCGCAGAAAGTTCCGCCCCAAAAAACGCAGCCAAGAATAGTCTTTGTTGCCAGCGAGGGGCTTCCAGAAGCCAGCTTGGAACTCGAAAATCTTGTTCAGCCTTTGAACCTACCGGTGCCCCCAATGCAACCAACAGAATCGCAAAGGAACTACCGACAACCTTAAAGCTGGTCTCTTGATGCTCAAACTCATAGGTATCATAGGAAGTAACGATTTTATGTTCACGATCGCGTGAGTAAATTCGTGATGGGGTAAAACCCAGCGCTTCGATATCCTGACGGATCGCTTCCAGATCCTCCCGCTCGCCGTAGAACCAAGTTGTACCTTTTCCCTTCCCACCGGTGAAGTAAAGCGTACCATCTCCTAGAACATACCCCAACAGTTTAAGCAGATGAGGCATGGCCGAGTGATTCAGCCGCAATGGAAAAAGCCCGCGAGTTCGAAGGTGATTTTTAATCTGCGATGCTGCATTTCCCTTCTTACCTTTGTCGAGCATTTTCAGAATGCGATCTATATCGGCCTCACCGACGACGATTATATCTGATGACTCTTTATATGGCACGCCTTCAAAAGGATAGAGCGCGAGCGATTCACCAGGTAGAAGCGTTTCCAAATGCTTCATACCATCTAAGGTCCAAAATGGGTGATCACCGGTGGCGATAATTTCCTCTCCTGTCTCCGTCACGACCCGATAGACTTCCGTATCAGGCGGCTGTCGGAAATAACGCACTATCGGTGTGTCGGCCTCACATTGAGCCTCAAACTCCTGGCACCGCAGTTGTGCCGTCTCCCATGTATGTTCCATTTCTGCAATTGAAAGTGTATAGCCATGCTTATGCAAGATGCGACTTTCCCCTGATAGGCAGTTAATATCATACCCGACGCCGCCCGGCGAGATGATCCCCTCGTCGTAATCGAAGGCCGCGACGCCGCCAATCGGGAAGCCATAGCCCTGGTGCATATCGGGCATGGCCATCGCGTACTTCACAATGCCCGGCAGCATCGAGACGTTGATCAATTGCTGGATGGAGCGATCTCCAAAGGCTCGATCAAAGATCTCGCGGTTACCGTAAATGCGCACCGGCGCCCGCATGCGACTGTCATAGCTCTTGTGCAACTCCCAAGCGTACTCATCGATTTGTTTAAATTGGTTCTTCTGGACCATCGTGCCCTCCTTTGAATAGCCTACTGTTCGGGCCGGCGTTGCTTATCCTCCCAGAGAGGATCCGCCGTGCCCGTGCTTGGGCAATCCGCCCTTAACTCACGTATCGAAAACAATCTCCGTCTCGTAGCCGTCCGGCGTCGCATCCACGGACAAATTATGGAAGGTCGCCGCCTTAATATAATTATAATACATCTTGATCGGCCGGCCGGTGACGGTCGCCTCCAAGGCATTGGGCGTGAGATGTGCAAGCTCGTAGCCGGTGAAGACCAGCGATTCGACCTCGGAGAGATAGAGCAACTCGTTCAGCCAATCGACCAGCAAGGTCTCGACATCCAATGCCGAGAGGGAAATCTCCAGCGCGCGCGATGTCGCGTCCTCCCGTGGCGCCGCGATCAGCGAGAACATCCCCCGCGCCGCCGTGATGAAGAGAGCGGATAGATCGTCCGCCCAGAGATGCAGCGCCAAATCCGCCGTGTGATCTATTTCTTCCCACCTGCCCATGGTCACCTCCGATCAGAAGGGCTTGTTCATCACCGTGGATTGAATGAAATCGGCCAGCGCCGCGATGCCCGCGTCATCGAAGCTGAAGCGCGGGCCATCCCACGCCAACGCCGGCGCGTCCGTGACGCACGCGATGCGCCCTTCGAGATCCAGCAGCGCGGGATCAACAGCCGCGCGCACGACCTCGATCTTGGGCAAATCGCCGCGCTTGTCCCCTTCGACTAGGATCACATCGACGTCGTGGATGTCGCGCAGGACCATCGCCAGCGTCGGCGGCGACGCGGTGCGATGCGTGTGCGCCACGCGATCCGGCGCCCAGAGGGTCGTGTGCTGCGCGCCCGCCTCCCACAAGCGCCGCGAGTCGGTGCCCGGCAGATCGGTCGCCAAGCCGGTGTGGTGCGTGTGCTTGACGACGGCCACGCGGACGCCGCGCGCATCCAAGGCGGCGATCACGCGCTCCAACAGCGTCGTCTTCCCCGCGCCGGAGCGCCCCACGAAGGCGACGATGGCCGTCGCATTATCGGAATTGGACATCAAAGCCTCCTTAGAGACTGTTTGAAAATTAGACCTACCCTTGCGAAGGTTACACAAGTGACCTTCAACATCGTATCGGGTGCAGCCAGCAGATCGATCTGTTTACGAAAGCTCTAATTAACCTTCGCAAGGTTTCCCAATAAGATAGAGGGTCTTTTGGATTTTGCCGGGTAACCCCTTCAGCAGACCTAAAAGTAGCCAAGAATTGCGTGTTTGTGGGGATTACAGACCTTTTTCGCGTCGTCACTGGGTTGTGGGTGGGGATGGTATGATTGCATCCGGCGAATTCCTAAAGAGCCAGGCTCACAGACCTTTTTTACGTCGTTACTAGGTTGTGGATGGGGATAGTATGATTGCACCCGGCGAATTCCTGAAGAGCCAAGATAGATCAAGGGCACGCCGGAGCGTGCCCTGTATCTGCTGCACCTGCTTCCAATCGCTTCGTTCTGATATACTCCGGAACAGCTTACGGCGTCCGTGCATCGAGATCGGCAGCTTCCTCGGCGGCCTCGACGTCGGGTTCAGCCGCTGCTTCCTCGCCCTCGGCCACAGCTTCGGCGTCGGATTCACCCGTCGCCTCGTCACCGGCCATCATCATATCCGAGGGGCCAGGCTGCGGCGCCTCCAACCCCAACAATCGGAAGAGCGGCGCGACGGGCAGGTTGCCCACCACGCGGAAGTTCGCGTCCGATTTGAGATGGTTCAGCGCGGTGACGGCGTCCTCCTGACCAGCGACGACGGGCATCAGCCGCTCCATCAGGTCGGCCAACTGGAGGCTGGAGAAGACGCGCGGGTTCATATCGGCCACGGCCTCCTCGAAGTACGGCCCCAGATGAGAGAGCCGCGAGAAGAGCGGCTGTTGAATCCCAGATTTGCCCCCGCCTCCTTCTAAAATATGTCCGACGGCGGGTACTTCCTCGCCTAAGTGGCGCACGCCCTGCGCGAGTTGCATCAGCTCGGTGATGATGCGCGTGGTCTGATCCCCGCCGCCGTAGATGCGCACCTCCATGCTGGGCGCCAACGCCTCGAACGCTTGGAGGTAGGTCTGCATCTGGACTTGGGTCAGCTCGCGCTCGTGCTCGTACTGCAAGCGGAGCTTCTCCATATCCACCAAGACCGGCGCCTTGTCGTACAGCTCGACCATCTGGCGCTGCGCGTCGATCTCGACCTCCTTGAGCCGGCGCTCGCGGTCGGCATCGGCCTCCGCCTGCGCCTTGGCGACCTCGGCCTGGGCCAGACCCTCAGCGCGGTTGACGGCGACCTGCTTCTCGGAGACCTCGACGCGCGCGGCTTCGACCTCCGCCTCCGCCAACCCTGGCGCGGCGGTCTCGGCCCGCGTCGCCTCGGCGCGGATCTTCGCCGCCTTGGCGCGCTTCTCGGTGGCGTTCGCCTCCGCGTCCGCGCGGATCAACTCCGCCTTCGTCTCCGCCTCGGCGCGGACGAGCGAGGCCTTCGTCTCCGCGTCGGCCTCCACCCGCATGGATTCGGCCAACTGCTCCGATTCGACCATCGCGACCTCTTTGGCGCGCTGGGCAGCGGCGAATTCCTCCTCGCGCAAGCGCTTGGCCTCGGCCTCCGTCCGCTCCGCATCACGCTCGATTTTGCGCTTCTGCTCTAACGCCAACCGATCCGCGTCGGCTTCAGTTTCGGCCAACTTTATCTGGGCGCGACGCTCGGCCTTCAAGCGCTCCAACTCGGCGTCCCGCTCGACCTCAGCCTCGGACTCCTGGCGCTCCAGCCCCACCTTCTCCATCGTGACCTCGTGGCCCGCGCGCGCTTGCTCCTGCTCACGCGAGACCTGGCGCAGTTGGACCTCGTGTCGCTTGACGGCCAAGGTCTCCTGTTGATTGAGCGTCGCAGTCTCGACCTCACGCTCCGCCTCCAGCCGCTCGGCGGCTAGCTTCTTCTCCGTCTCGGCCTTGATCTCGGCCTCCTGCCGCTGGCGCGCCTCGACGTCCTTCAGCTCGGCGACCTGCTCGCGGTTGGTGGCGATCCCCGTCTCCTTGGAGATCCGGGCCTCCGCTTGATTGACTAATTTGCGATAGGCGATGCCATCTAATTTAGTGATGGTCAACAGCGCCAGATCGTAGCCCAGCTCCGAGAGAATCTGGTTGACCTGCGGGAAGGCGATCTCGGCCAGCTTCTGGCGATTGGCGATGATCTCCTCCAGCGTCATCGTCGCGCCCGCTGCGACCAACTCCGCCGTGCCGACCTCGGTGATGGTGTTGATGAGGCTGGTGGCGTCCAGACCGACGCGCTGCGCGGCGATCTCGGCTTTATCGGGGTTGAGCTTGGCGACGGCGTGCGCCCAGAGTTTGAAGCTCACCTTGCTGCTATCTAAAGCGTTGACGCCGCCATCATCCGCGCCGCGAATGGGCACGGTGAAGCTGATCGTCTTCAGCTTGATGACCTGTGCCAGTCGATTCAGCCAGTAGATCGACGCGCGATCCGCCGTCTGGCCGAAGACCCGACTGTGCTTGGAGGCGATCAGGCTATGCCGCCCATCGCCGACGACGACGTGAATTTCATCTGGCGGCACCAAAATGCGCCGCCCAAACCCGAACAGCCCCATCAGTCCCCGGACGCGATCCGCCTTGGTGCGCAGCATCTCTAAGGTGGCGGTTGCCTCCCCAATCGTGTGCGCCGCCCGGCCCTCGAGCTGATCCAAGCCCTGAGACATTTGTTGATCCGCTTGATCTCGCATCTGTTGTGATTGTTTAGCCATGGCAACTCCTCGCTATATATATTGTAAAAAGGTGCTTTTAATTCAACCTGTTACCCTTGCGAAGGTTACAAATACCCCATGCTACAACATCATATCCAAATAGAAAAAAGAACTTGAATCAAAAAACTGAGCACAAACCTTCGCAAGGTTTATTTCAGCCCGCCAGATAACTCAGGATTCGATCCAGCACCTCCTTTGGAGATAAGTGGGTGGTATCGACGTAAAGATCGCAATGTTGGCGGGCGTGGGCCAGGCGCACTTCGCGCTCCTCGATCCACCAAGACGAGGGCTTGTCCAGCCCCTCGCGACGCGCCGCCTCTTCCATTGATACATCTAGGTAGATCAAAATATCGGGATTCGTGAGCCGCTGCCACATCGCGGGCATCGCGCAGTGCTCCTGGCGAATTTCTTTGATGTGATAGCCAGCCGCCCGCAAACCCTCCGCCGTCGTCGATTTGCCGGCGGAGCACGGCCCCACAATGCCGATCAAGTGGGATGCGTTCGACAATGTTAAACGTTCGGCACAGGCATCTCGGCGGTGAGGTAGCGCGGCCCCGTGCCCTCGCCTTCTTCGACTTGCAACACGGCGATGCTGGTATCATCGGTCGGACGGCCATCGTCGAGGTCCAGCGCCCGCTTGAGGAGACGATCCGCCAGCGCTTGCGCCGAGGGGTCCGCCGCCCAGATCTCGTCAATCGCGGCATGGATGTCCATCTCGCGCCCGGTGCGCGCGCCGGCGTGGATTAGACCGTCGGTGAAGGCGCAGGCCACGAGGCCCGGCTGCAAGGGCAGTTCATCCACGGCGGGGCGCACGTGGCGATGGAAGCCCAGCGCCGGCGCTTCGCCCGCCAAGCGACGCAACGTCCCCACACCATTCTCCAGAGAGCGCACGTAGATCGGGGGATCGCCAAAGCGGGTGATGACCAGCGAATGGCTCGCCATATCGACGGAGAGGATGACTAACGTCGCGGAGACGCGCCCGCGATGGCGCACGTAGAGCGAATCGTTGGCCGCGCGGGCCGCCGCACCGTCGCGAACGCCATCGGACAGTTCGGTGAGCACCTTGCGCACCACGACGATGCTGACCGCTTTGGCGCCAGGGCCGGAGCTTTGGCCATCGGCTAAGACCAGGGAAAGGCCGCCATCGGGCCGCTCGATCATTTCCAGGGTATCGCCACCTTTGCGCACCGCCCATTTATTGACCTTGCTCACAGCGACCGATAGATGCACGTTCCCCCCCCTCGAAGACATGGTTAAAAGTTGAAAGTTGGATGCGCCAGTGGTGTGAATTCTCATCAGCATGCATTTATTATAGACGTAAAATGCAAAACGCAAAGCAGCCCGACGAATGAATTCATCGTCTGCTATCCAAAACCCGTGGACGAAGTCGGTCTTCGCCGACTCTCTAACACTTTTTATCCTCGGTTCTTTACGAATTGGTAGTGGTTAAACTTGACTGGGTTTGATCTAGCTACCGGACACTTTTTTACAGACGTGTTCTGCTTAGGTAGTTCCAGAAATTAAAACCTCCCAAACCTGATGCTTTTCCCTCTGAAAACTCCCCGTTTTTGGGAGACTTATTTTCTTGGAACGGCCTAAATACAGCCGATTGGGACACAAAGTGTCACAGAGGAGGCACAGAGAAACACGGAGAAAGGAATTACTCTGCGTCTCTCTGTGAAAAACTCCGCGAAGCTCTATGTAACTGTACTCTCTTAGCGTCTATGGCTCATATCTGCTCCATCCGCTGAGAGAAAAGTATAAAATTGTCTGGTAGATAGAGGTTTGATTTAATTTTATTCATCGAATCACAGTGTTCTTAGGGCTATCCGGGAAGTTGTCCGGTGAAATACCAAAGACCCATCAACCCTAATCCGATTTCGCCTACTTTGATTTTGAAATCCCATCACCTTGCTAATTCTAACCCTTGTTATACAATAAGGAATGATAAAATGCGGGCTTGACGATGTAAAGTCCTCATCCATCGTCTTTTCTTATGTCTACCCACATCCTTTGCCATTCATTTACCAAGAGAGCGAAATATATTGATGAAACCATCAACACGCAAGCCACAGGTCAGCTTTGACGCTAATAGGATGTGGATTTTTCCCATGGCCCTGGTGTTACTGGTAAGTGTGGGATGGTCGCTCTGGTACCGGGGATATCTGAAGATGTATCAATCGCAGGTGACGACCCACCAGCAGATGCAACTGGCGCTGGTGCGCTTGATGGCACGGAGTATCGAACAGCACGCACGCCTCAGTGATATCACTCCTATGCCATCAGAGGAATTTGCCTTCGAGATGAAAGCGCGCTATCTGACCTCTTCTGACCTTCTCGAGGAGAGCGAGGTCTGGGTTTATCGACCGCCCTCAGCAGGCGGCGATATGGATGGGCAGAGCGCAAATGCCAGCCCGCATTTGCCAGAGGTGATGCGATGGTCACCAGCATCGGGAGCGCAGCACGTTGAGCCGATCCAGCGGGCAGTACGTGACGGCATGGAAGGAACGGGGTGGTATGTGCCCAGTGACGGCGCTGACAAAACCATCGTGGCCTGGACGCCCACCGAGATCAACGGCGCGACGTGGGTCGTTGGCATCTCCACCCCCTCCTCGGCGATCCTCAAAGCCACCGGCGTGCTCCAGCGTAACCGAAGCAGCATCGTCGGGCTGACGATGAGCACTCTCGTCGCGCTGATCATAGGGCTGACGTGGTATCGTTCCGTCCAGCAGGCCAGGACAACCCAGGCCACACTTCGGACCAGCGAGCAGCGCTATCGCGCGCTGGTCGAGGCCTTTCCCGATCTACTCTTCGTACTGGATGACCAAGGAACATTCTTACATTACAAAAAGAGAGCCACCGAAACCTTGCTGATGTCACCGGAGCAATTTGTCGGACAATCCATTCAAGATGTGATGCCAGACAGAAGAATCGCCGATCAGACTCTCCACCACATCAAGCGCGCGCTGACCACCGGCGAGATCCAACAGTTCGAATATCAACTCGAATTTGATGGCCCAGGAGCAGGGAAAGCTCAGCGCCAAAGCTACGAAGCCCGGATGACCGTGAGTGGCCCCAACCAAGTTCTAACCATGATCCGCAATATCACGGCGCGCAAGACGGCCCAGAAGGCGCTCAACCGCTATGCGAAGCGATTGCGAGCGCTCCACGCCATCGATCAGGACATCCTCGCGGCGCGGACCACCGACGCCATCGCGCAGGTGGCCTTGAAACACATCCGCCGCCTCATACCATGTCAGCGGTCGAGCATCTTTGAATTCTCAACCTCACACCAATCGATCCGCGTCCTTGCCGCCTGTAAACACGGCAACGTCCAGGCTGGCGACGTCCTCGATGCCGAGGCGCCACACCTACTCGTCCCGCCGCTGGAGAACGCGCTGACCTTGACCGAAACCAAGATCCTGACTCTCGACGCACTATCGGAGCGCATGGCAGCGCAGGAGACGCTTTACGAGATGGGCGTGCGCACGCTGCTGATGGCGCCGCTGATGATCCAAGAGGAAATCATCGGGATGCTCTGCCTCTGCGCCGAGGACACGCAGGCGTTCACGGGCGATCATGCCGACATTGCGACGGAAGTTGCCACCTCCATCGCCATCGCGATCCGACAAGCGCGCCTCTACGAGCAAACCCAAGCGGAAGCCACATCCCAAACGGCGCTCATCAAAGCTGTGACCCACCGCGTCCAGAACGACTTTATGGCCATCCTGGGCCTGCTCAACGCGGAGCGGCGCTACGCGCCCCCCGAAGCACACGCCTTCATCAACCCGACGCTGGCGCGGCTCAGCCAGCGCATCGAGGGGCTGCTCGCCGTCCATCACATGCTCACCGAATCCCAATGGTCGCCCCTGCCCCTCAACGACCTCGCCCGCCAGGTGATCCAGGTCGCCCTGATGACCTTGCCG
Source organism: Chloroflexota bacterium (assembly GCA_009908585.1). GTDB lineage: Bacteria > Chloroflexota > Anaerolineae > B4-G1 > SLSP01 > JAAAOZ01. Next base: position 799 of record JAAAOZ010000187.1, on the reverse strand, counting down.
CGCCATCAATACATCCAGGTCGATATTATTCCCGATCCGGCGTCCACGCCGCCCAGCATCTACATCTCGCCCCATCAGGCCAGCACGATGGCGCTGGTGCTCCACGAACTGGTGACCAACACCATCGAGCACAGCCTGAAGCGCCGGAAGGTCGGCCACATCAGCGTGCGCATCACGCTAAAGGAAGATGGCGAAACGGTCCGTTTCGTTTATCGAGATGATGGGCCCGGATATCCGCCCGACGTGCTCCGCTTTGAGGATTACAACATCGGATTCTATTTGAATCAACGGCTGGTTAAGAAAGATTTGCAGGGATCATTAGAGCTAAAGAACGAAGAGGGCGCCGTCGCCATCATTTGCTTCCGACCTGTGCCGGAGACGTTGCCGGCCTCGATTGCCTAGGGGCAGAGCGGGCGTCACCTCTGAAGGAGGGTAAGAAGATGACCGAGTCCAGCGAGCACAAACGCTTGTTTCCGTTCATAAAGCATCGATTCTTCGCTATGTATGGGATTAGCATCCTCCTCATCATCGGGACGTTTATAGGCACAGCTTTCCTCATCGATCAGAGAGCGGTTCAACGCCAAGAGAAGATGTTCAATGAGCAACAAGCGCTTCAGACGTTCTTGGCCAAGCAGGCGATGGACGATCACATTGATGACCTCATCGCGGACGCGCGTATGATTGCCGAGACCACGATGGTCAACTTCGAGACGGGCGCGCAACCCCGTGCCGAGATCATGGAGACGTTGCGATTGACCTATGAGATTCACACGCCGGAGATCCTGACCTATCTCTATAT
>JAAAOZ010000288.1 GCA_009908585.1 Chloroflexota bacterium | reverse complement strand
TTGGCAGCTTGATCACCGCCCTGATCACGCCCTCGCTCTTCGCGCAGGGGATGGGCGTGGCGCTGGGCCTGGGAATGATCGGCGGCGCGATCCCGGCGTGGCGCGCCTCGCGGTTGATGCCCGCCGAGGCGATGCGCACGGAGGGCGGCGGCTCGGCCCATGCCACGCGCCACGTGCGCTCCGCCACGTTGCGCGACATCCTCCGGCAGCCGGTCCGCACGCTGCTCACCCTCATCGGCATCGCCATCGCGATGTTGGCCATCGTGCTGCTGAGCGCGATGGGCGAGGGCCTGGTTGGCGTGGTGGGCGGGATGGCAACCGGCACCGGCGCGCACCTGGTCGGCAGCGAGGCCGACGCCTCGGTGGATTTGAGCGCCATCGATCAGGGCGTCGTGCGCCGCATCGAGACGATGGACGGTGTACGCGCGGCGGAGGGTTTCCTAACCGGCTACACCGTTATGGGCGATCTGCCCTTCTTCGTCGTCTTCGGCTATGAACCGCGCGGCCTGTCGATCCGTGAATATGAGATCGTCGAGGGCGCGCCGCTGGCGACCAGCCGGCAGATTATCCTGGGCCGGGTAGCGGCGGAGAATCTGGAAAAAGAGATCGGCGATACGGTGCGCCTCTTCGATCAGGCCTTCAAGGTGGTGGGCATCTACGAGACCGGCGTCTCGTTTCAGGATGGCGGCGGCGTGGTTACCTTGCGCGAAGCGCAGAAGCTCTTCGGGCAACCGCACAAGATCAGCTTTCTGGGCGTCTGGCTGGCGTCGCCCTCGCAGGCGGAATCGGTCGCGCGGCGCATCGAGGGCCGCTTTCCAGAAGTTTCGCTCTCACGGGCGAGCGAATTCGCCGAGGGCTTGTCGGACATCGAGATGATGGAGGCCGGCACGTGGGGCATCTCATTGATCACCCTCATCGTTGGCGGCCTGGGGATGACCAACACGATGGTGATGAGCGTCTTCGAGCGCACGCGCGAGATCGGTGTGCTGCGCGCGCTGGGCTGGCGTCGGCGTCGCGTGCTGGGGATGATCATCCGCGAGTCGGTGGCGCTGAGCCTGGTCGGCAGCGTGCTGGGCGTGGTGGGCGGCGTCCTGCTGGGGGAGGGCCTGAACCTGCTGCCGATGATGCAGGGTTTCTTCCAGCTTACTTACGACCCGATCATGTTTGCGCAAGCGTTCGGCACCGCGCTGATCTTGGGCATCGTCGGCGGGGCCTATCCCGCCTGGCGCGCTGCGAACCTCCAGCCGGTCGAGGCGTTGCGGTATGAGTGAGGAGTCAGAAGGTCGAAAGTCAGAAGGTCGAAAGTCGGAAAGTTGGAAAGTCAGAAGTCGGAAAGTCGAAGGGGCTGGAGGTGGGAATGAGTGATTTGATCATTGAGACGCGCGATTTGGTCAAGATCTACGGCGATGGGGCGGAGGTAAGAGCGCTGGATGGCGTGAATATGCGCGTGGAGCGCGGCGAGTTCTTGGCCGTGATGGGGCCGTCGGGGTCGGGGAAGTCCACGCTGCTCAATATGATCGGCGCGTTGGATCGCCCGACCTCCGGGCAGGTGCTCGTCAACGGGCAGGATTTGGCCGTCATCCGCGATTTGGATCGTTTCCGCGCGCGGACGGTGGGCTTCGTCTTCCAGTTGCACAACCTGATCCCCACGCTGAACGCGCAGGAGAACGTCGCTGTGCCGCTGATCGGATTGGGCGTGGGCGCGCGCGAGCGCCGCGCGCGCGCCGAGGAGCTGTTGGAGCTGGTGGGCCTGGGCAATCGGATGGATCACCTGCCCAGCCAGCTCTCCGGCGGGCAGCGCCAGCGCGTGGCGATTGCGCGCTCACTGGCGAACGAGCCGGCGCTCGTGTTAGCCGATGAGCCGACGGGCAATTTGGATTCCGAGAGCGGCGGGGCGGTCGTCGATCTGCTGCGCCGCCTCAACGCCGAGCTGGACACCACCTTCGTGATCGTCACGCACGACCTGACCGTCGCCCGCCAGACGGATCGCGTGCTGGATATGCGCGACGGCCAAATCGCCGATGATCATCACGTCGGCCATCCCTTCGAGGAGGATCTCAAAGCCTTCCGCGCGTCGGGGCTGGGGCAAGCCATCCTCCAGGATGAGGAGGACGCGCGCGCCGTGTTGGATCCCGCCACGTTGCAGGCCGTCCAACGCCTGTTGGACGCCAACGGGGCGTAGGCGTAGGTCGGAATGGTATTCCGACACACAAAAATAACGAGGAGCTTATGACCAAGACAATCGAAGACGTCAGAACCTTCGCCGATCAAATCACCGAGAATGTAGAAACTGTCATTTTGGGCAAGCGCGAGCAGATCGAGCTGCTGTTGGTCGCGCTGCTGTGCCAGGGCCACGTCCTGATCGAGGATGTGCCGGGCACGGGCAAGACGATGTTGGCGCGCGCCATCGCGGCCAGTATGGGGCTGGAATTCAAGCGGCTCCAGTGCACGCCTGATCTGCTGCCCAATGACATCACCGGCGTCGAGATCTTCAACCAGAAGACGCAGACCTTCGAGTTCCAGCCGGGGCCGGTCTTCGTCAACGTCCTGCTGGCCGACGAGATCAATCGCGCGACGCCGCGCACACAGGCCGCGCTGCTGGAGGCGATGCAGGAGCAGCAGGTGACCATCGGCGGTGTGACGCGCAAGCTTCCGCGTCCGTTTTTGGTGCTGGCGACGCAGAATCCCATCGAGTACGAGGGCACCTTCCCCCTGCCCGAAGCGCAGTTGGATCGCTTCCTGATGCGCCTCTCGCTGGGCTATCCGGCGGAGGAGGACGAGATCGGGATGTTGCGCAGCCAGCGGAAGGCTCACCCCATCGAGAGCATCGGGCAGGTTGTGGAGAGCACGACGTTGGCGGCGCTGCACGATGCCGTGACCGACGTCCACGTCGATGAGACGCTGGAGCGCTACATCCTGGCGCTGGTGCAGGCGACGCGCGCGCACGCCGATCTCGCGCTGGGCGCCAGTCCGCGCGGCTCCTTGGCGCTCTACAAAACCGGCCAAGCCTTCGCGGCGTTGCAAGGGCGCGATTACGTCATCCCCGACGATATCAAACAACTCGTGCCCTACGCCTTGCCGCACCGCTTGATCCTCAAACCGGAGAGCCAACTGCGCGGGCGCACCGTCACGGGCATCTTGCGCGAGATTTTGGAACAGGTGGCGTTGAAATTCGAGGGCGACGAATCGGATGCTTCTGGAGCGTGACCCCCGTGGTGGCTCGGCCAGGTCCCCTTGAGGGGGATAAACAAGGCCGGCCACAACCTTTGGGGGTAGTTCTGGATACTGATCCGCTGATTCGCCCATTCGCTCATTCGCTAACATGCTGATCCGCTGAACTAATGAAAAACCTGATTTCCCTGCTCATCATTATGTTCCTGATCGCCGCGCTCCTGCGCCTAGACTTCTATTTCCACATCCTCTACTTCCTAGGCGCGACGTATCTCCTCACGCGCCTCTGGACGCAGCGGGCGAGCGGGCAACTGACGGCAGTGCGGCGCTTCGTCCGACGGGCGTTCCCTGGCGAGGCGGTCAAGGTCACCGTTGAGATCCGCAACGAGGGCTGGCTGCCCGTCCCGTGGGTCGAGGTCTACGAATCCCTGCCGCCGGGGATGGGCACGCCCCTGATGCGCGACGTAGCCTCAGAGGACGCGAGCACTGCCGAGCGGCGCGTCATCTCGCTGTGGGGCAGGGCGCGTCATCGCCTCACCTACGAGCTGACTTGCTATCGGCGCGGCTACTATCGCATCGGCCCACTTTTTTTGCGCTTCGGCGACCTCTTCGGCCTGATGCCGGAAGCGCGGACGTCGGAGCCGGCGGAATACCTCATCGTCTACCCCCGCATCGTCGCGTTGGAATCGCTGGGCTTGCCCACGCACTCCCCGCTGGCGCTGCTGCCCTCGCCCGCGCCGCTCTTCAAGGACCCGACGCGCATCATGGGCGTGCGCGCCTATCAGCCGGGCGATTCGCCCCGTCGCATCCACTGGACGGCCTCGGCCAGCGCGGGCGAGCTACTGGTCAAGCGCTACCAGCCGGCCATCGCCCGCGAGACGCTGATCTATCTGGATATGGATCGCGACAGCTATCTGCATCGCCGGCGCTACGACGCCATCGAACTGGCCATCGTCACTGCCGCTTCCCTGGCCAATCACATCATCGAGCACGAGGGCCTGGCCGCCGGGCTGGCCGTCCAGGCGATGGACCCGCTGGTGGATGAGGTCGCCGCGTTTTCGCTGCCGCCGCGCTCGCAGCAAGCGCACTTGATGGCGATGTTGGAGGTGCTGGCGCGCGTCCAGACCTACGAATCGGACGCCGGCTTCCCGGCATTTCTGCGCCGCGAGAGCGCCAAGCTCTCCTGGGGATCGACCGTCGTCGTGATCACGGGCGGCCAGAGCGAGGAGCTCTTCACCTCGCTGGCCTACCTGCGCCGGATGGGCTTCTCGGTGGTGCTTCTTCTCGTCATGCCGATGGGAGCGGAGGGCGCGCTCCAGCGCCGCATCGCCTCGATTGGCGTGTCGGTCGTCCAAATCTGGCAGGATGAGGATTTAGGTATAATATAAATGGGATGATGAGTGACACGAACGAGATATGGGATCTTATAGTAGAGCGGCTGCCCGAACCCCTCCGCCACTCGTGGGTGCGTCACATCCTGCAACCTCTCATCGTCGGCCTGATGGTCGGCTGCATCGCGCTCTCGCTGGTACAGTTGGTGCATGCCCTGGCGCCCACGTGGAACAAGACCTACTTCGTCGTCGCGCCCATTTTGGCCGCGATGGCAGGCTATTACACGCGCTATCTGGCGATGCGGCGCTTCTTGGATTGGGGGGAGAAGTTCCGCATGCTGATGACGGAGTGGGTGTTGATGTTCGTGCTGCTCAAGATCACGGGGTATATTGGCGATCGTTGGGCCTCGGTGGTGGCCGATGTGCGCAGTTGGAGCGACAATTTCTACGCCATCTTCGATGCGGAGACGTTAGCCGCGTTTGTCCTGTGCTTGCTGGGGTGGCAGGCCGCGTGGGCGACCGTCCGCGATATCGAGGAGATCGCCGATCCGCTCCCGCACTATGGCAGCGAGGACGAGTTCCCGGTGACGCGCCTGCGCCGCCGCTTCACCATCGGCGGGGTGCTGCTCTTCGCAATGGCGGGCCTGGCCCATGTCGGTATTGCTAGCCTGGATCCCAGTTGGACGCGCAGCACGTTAGTGGTTTTGAGCGTCCTGGCCTACTTCCTCTTCGGCCTGTTGCTACTGGGACAGATGCACTTCGCGCGCTTGGCGCGCCTATGGCAGGCGCGTAAAGCGAAAGTTGAAGCTAAGCTGAGCGTGCGATGGGTACAATATGGCGCGGCGCTGCTCGCGCTCGCCCTGGTGATTGCCTTTATCCTCCCCACCGGTTATACTGTCGGCCTGTTGGACTTAGGATATTATCTGATCTCGGTGGTCTCGTATCTCTTTTCGTGGATCATGTACTTTTTCGCCGCCTTGTTCACCCTCATCGCCTATTTGCTCTCGCACTTCGGGGAAACGGAACCGGCGATGTCGCCCGTGACGCCCGCGATGCCCGGCGAGATGACGAGTTCGCCCTCCGGCGGGGCGGATTGGCCTTGGCTGGAGGTGCTCCGCTCCTTGCTGTTCTGGGGTGGGGCACTGGCGTTCCTCATCTACGTCCTGGGCGCCTATCTGCGCGACCGGGCCGAGTTGCGGGCGATGATCGCGCGCTGGGGCGTAATCCAGCGCTTGCGCGCGTGGTGGGCGACGCTGAGGCGCTGGTGGCACGGCGTGCAGCGCGAGGTGAGCGCACGGGCAAAGGCTGCCTTGGAGGAGATCTCGCTGCGACGCTGGCGCCGTGGCGGTCGTGATGGTGCAGCGCGGAGGCGTCGTCCGGGCGACAGTCGCCGGGCGAAGATCGCCTACTATTACCTGAGCACGTTGGATGAAGCGGAAGAGGTCGGGTTGCCGCGTCGTCAGGCGCAGACGCCCTACGAGTACAGCCCGACCGTCGAGATGGCGTTGCCGGAGGCCCAGGATGAGATGGCGCGCTTGACCCGCGCCTTTGTGGAGGCGCGCTACAGTTCACATAGGATTTCAGACGAGGAGGTGAGTCGATTACAGGGAATGTGGGAACGGTTACGGCAGGCGCTTCGGGAATTCCGTATGGCGCGAGATGGGTAAAATCAAAATCAAAATTAGGGGGTTATGATGCGAATTTGGTTACGATGGATGAGCGTGTTAGTCATATTGGTATGGTTGAGCAGTCCGGGGATGGCCTCCGCGCGGCGAGAGCGGCGAGGGAGTGATCTGGTTGAGATCGCCGACGAAGGGCCGGTTGGATCTGGCCCGGAGATTCATCTAAACGCCGGGACGTTTGATCCGCTGGCCGAATCCGGCTTGAAGATCGCGGGCTTAGAGGCGTTGTCAGCCGTTGAAGAAGATGCCGCGACGACGTACCTGCTCCAGTTCACGGGGCCGGTGCGCGAGACATGGAAGACGCAGGTCGCCGTGTTGGGCGTGCGTCTCTATACCTACGTACCCGATTACGCCTTCATCGTGCGGCTCGACGCAAAGCAGATCGACGCTGTGCGCGATTTGTCCTTCGTGCGCTGGGTGGGCGTCTACCAGCCCGCCTATCGCCTGTCGGAGACCCTCCGCGCGGTCGCTTCATCGACGTCCAAAGAGACGACTACGCTGGAAGATCCGCTGGCGGTCACGGTGCAGGCTCTGCCCGACGCCGATTTAGACGCGCTCGCCCTCCAGATCGAGGCCTTGGGCGGCAAAGTGACGAGGCGCGCGCAACGGATGACGGCCAGCGTGCTGCGCGTGGAGATCGCTCCTGCGACCGTGCCGGACATCGCTGGCTTGGACGAGGTGCTCTGGGTCGAGCCGTACCTGCCGCCCGCGCTGCTCAACGATGTGGGCGGCGGCGCGATTATGCGCGCCAACGACGTGCGATCCAGCCTGGGGTTGTACGGCGAGGGGCAAATCGTGGGCGTCGCCGATAGCGGCCTGGACGTGGGCGCGACCAGCTCGGAGATGAGCGACGACTTCGAGGGCCGAATCGCGCACGCCGAGGCGACCTGTAAATATTTTGACCTGCGCACCACGTGGAACGACTTCGATGGCCACGGCACCCACGTCGCCGGCAGTGTGCTGGGCAACGGGGTGAACTCCGGCAGTACGCCGGGCACACATCAGTATGATAGTTCTTTCGCCGGGGTGGCGCCGGAAGCGCAGTTGGTCTTCCAGGCCGTTGATGACCAGATTGGTAATGGGTTGGAGTGCATCCCTGTAGATTTAGACACCTATCTCTTCGGTGTGGCCTATAGCGAGGGTGCGCGTGTGCATACCAACTCGTGGGGCGGCCCGACTGGAGGGACATCGGAGAATCCAGAGTATGGCGGCTACGACGATAGTTCAGAGGCGGCGGATTTGGCCGCGTGGAACCGTAAGGACTTGTTGATCCTCTTCGCCGCCGGGAACAGCGGCATCGACGCGAACAGCGACGGCTTCGTCGATCCCGACTCGATGGGTAGCCCCGGCACCGCGAAAAACGTCCTGACCGTCGGCGCAACGGAGAGCTTGCGCGAAAGTGTGACGTCAGCGACGTGGGGCGGCGCTTGGGCGGAAGACTTCCCTGCTAATCCTATTTTTAGCGATCACATGGCGGATAATCAGGATGGGATGGCCGCATTTTCCAGTCGCGGCCCCACCGACGATGGTCGCATTAAGCCGGAAGTAGCAGCGCCCGGCACGTTTATTATCTCCACGCGCTCCCACGATCCAAACGCTGGCGCCGGCTGGGGGGAGTATGATGCGGACTATCTCTACATGGGCGGCACCAGCATGGCCACGCCGTTGACGGCGGGCGGCGCCGCCGTGGTGCGGGAGTGGTTAGTCAAGCAGGGAGGCGTGAGCAATCCCAGCGCCGCGCTGCTCAAAGCGATGCTCATCAACGGCGCGGCGGATATGTCTCCGGGCCAGTATGCCTCGCCGCAGGAGATCCCCGCGCAGCGCCCGAACTCGGTGGCCGGCTGGGGGCGCGTCGATCTGCTGGAGACGGTGGCGCCCTCAGGCGACCGCTCGCTCTGGTACACGGATACGACGACGGGCCTTTCCACAGGCAATACGGCGGATTATCCGCTCACGTTGGCCGGGGGCGATGCCCTGCGCGTGACGTTGGCCTGGGTCGATTATCCCGGCAGCCCCACGGCGGGCCGCCAGTTGGTCAATGACTTGGATTTGGAAGTCATCGGGCCGAGCGCCTCCTACTATGGCAACAGCGGCGCCTACGCCACAGGCGACGGCTGTCTACGCGATAGTCAGTGGGATCAGTGCAACAACGTCGAGAGCGTGATCCTCCCCTCGGCGGCGGCGGGGAGCTACACGGTCCGGGTGCACGCGCAGAACGTGCCGAATGGCCCACAGCCCTTCGCGCTGGCGGCCTCCGCGCACTTCGGCGCGCCGAATGCCGGTCCCACGCTGAGCGGGTTGCCCGATCAGACGGTGAACGTCGGGCAGACGTTGGACGATGCGATAGATCTGCACACCTACGCGGACGATGCGGAGGATGACGATACCGACTTGACCTTCTCCATCGTTAGCTCCTTGCCCCCCGGATTGGATGTCCAGATCGACGGGAACCGCTACGTCGACATCACGGCGACCGTTGGCTTTGCGGGCGCTGTCCCGGTCGAGATCCAAGTCGAGGATACCGGCGGCTTGACCGCCAGTGACATCTTCACGGTGACGGCGAACACCGGGCCGTCGCTGGCGGGCTTGCCGGATCAGATGGTATCAACGGCGGGCTGGGATCATGCGATAGATCTGCACACCTACGCGGACGATGCGGAGGATGACGATACCGACTTGACCTTCTCCATCGCCTCGCAGATGCCCATGAGCGTTGGCGCCAGCATCGATGCCAATCGCTACGTCGATATCCAGCCGTTGAGCGGCTACACGGGCACGGCCCAAGTCCAGGTGCTGGTGGCTGATACCGGCGGCCTCACCGCCACGGACACCTTCGAGGTGGAGGTGACGGAGGCCAACATCCCGCCGGAATTGACCTTGGAGGATGTGACTATGGAGGTGAGCCAGACGCTGAGCATCGATCTGTGGCCTTACGTGACGGATCGCAACGACCCAAAGGAGACCCTGACCTTCACCATCCGGGGCGTCTCCGATGAAAGTCTCACCGCCACGATCGTGGATCCGGACGCACATTACCTCTATCTGGAACCCTTTGGGGGCTGGATGGGCACAGCCCAGGTCGAGATTGGCGTTGAGGATACCAGTAACGCGACGGCCACGGACATCCTCACGGTGACGGTGGTGCCGCCGAACACCGGGCCCACGCTCTCCGGCTTGCCGGATCAGACCGTCCGAGCGGGTCAGACGGAGGATAACGCCATCGACCTCTGGGCCTACGCCGCCGATGCTGAGGACGCCGACGCCGACCTGACTTTCTCTTTGTTGGGATCGCCGCCGGCGGATGCGGGCGTCAGCATCGACTCGCAGCGCTACATCGACATCAGCCCGGACGTGAGCTACGAAGGCACAGTCGCTATCGAGGTGCAGGTGCAGGATACGGGCAGTTTGACGGCGACGGATACCTTCACCCTGACCGTGCAACCAGGCGGCCTGATCTATCTGCCGCTGGTGACGAAGAACTGGCCGCCCATTCCCCACGCACCAACCCTGAACGCGATCACACCCAACCCGTCCACGGACGGCAGCTATACGGTTAGTTGGTCTGCGGGATCTGGGCCTGCTCCCACCTCGTACGATATCGAGGAGAATGGCACGATCATTCAATCTAATTATGCGGGCGCCTCCCGAAGTTTCTCAGGCAAAAGTAACGGCACGTATACCTACCGGGTACGTGGGCGGAACAGTTATGGAGCCGGCTCCTGGAGTACCTCGCGGCAGGTTTCAGTGCAGATTCCTTCAGGCCCAAAACCTGGTTTTTGGCAGGATACGACAACAGGTACAGAGTTTTCCGTCACCACAAATAGGGCCTATGTGGATAACTTTGCTATCTACATCTCGGTACAAGGCTGTGGTAACTACAAAATCACACATACCCCCCAAGAATCTATTTCCAACGACAAATTTTCCTTCAGTGGCCCATTCTACGCTAATGGGACGTTCAATAGTAACACTACTTCTTCTGGACGGAGTGGTCTGAGCGAATTTTACATTGATGGCTGTGGGACTGTTAGTGGCGGCCCTTGGTCATGGAGTGCGAGCTGGCAACATAGTAGGCTCAGCGTTGTGCCCGCAGAGGTAGTAGAAACTGATGCTGTGATGCCTGTGGAAAGAAACACTAATTTTTACACCGTGAATCCTCTTAAGGAAAGTGAATAGTGAAAACCCCTATCTTATTGGATCCCTGCCGCACGCGCGCGCAACTCCAACCGGCGCCGCTGACCGCCGTCACGCTCAAGGATGAAATCTGGGCGGCGCGACGGGCGCGCAACCTGGATGTGACCTTGCCCTCGCAATATCGGTTGCTGGAGGAGACCGGGCGCATCGATAACTTCCGGCGTGCGGCGGGCCGTGAGGCGCTGCCTTTTCGCGGGCGCGTCTACAACGATTCGGATGTTTACAAGTGGCTGGAGGCGGCATCTTGGATGCTTGCAACCGATGAGGCGCCGGCGTTGGCCGAGATGGTCGCGACAGTCGTCGCGGCCATTGAGGGCGCGCAGGCCGCCGACGGTTACC
>JAAAOZ010000498.1 GCA_009908585.1 Chloroflexota bacterium | reverse complement strand
GCGCTTCAGGAGGTCGGCAAGTTCACCAACGTCGACCGCAGCTACGTCTTCCTCTATGCCAAGGACAAGACCCGGATGAGCTGCACCCACGAATGGTGCGCGCCGGGGGTAGCATCTCATCAGGATCTCTTACAGGACATTCCCGCCGATGCTTTGAGCTGGTCGAACGCGATCATCTTCCGGGGCGAGGTGTTGCACATCCCGCGCGTATCCGAGCTGCCGCCCGAGGCGAACGCCGAACGCGAGGAGTTCGAGAGCCAGGGCATCCAATCCCTGCTTGCCACGCCGATGATCTATCAGGGCGAAACCATCGGCCTGCTGGGCTTCGACGCGGTGCGGACGGAGAAGAAGTGGACCGCGGGCGACATTCGGTTGCTCAGGACCCTGGGCGCGATCTTCATCAATGCGCTGGAGCGCAAGCGGGCGGACGAGGCGCTGCAAGAGAGCCAGCGGATGCTCTCCACCCTGATCAGCAACCTGCCCGGCATGGCCTATCGTTGCCGCGACGACGCGGAATGGACGATGTTGTTTGTCAGTCAGGGCAGTCTGGAGCTGACAGGCTATCCGCCTGAAGATCTGGTCGGCAGCCATGAGTTGACCTATGGCCATTTGATCCATCCGGACGACAAAGATGTGGTGCGCGAGGACGTGCGCGCGGCGCTGCGCGAGCATCGACACTTCGAGATCATCTATCGCATTATCACGCCCCATGAGGGAGAGAAATGGGTGTGGGAGCGGGGGCAGGGCGTGTACGCCGCCGATGGCGAGTTGACGGCAGTTGAGGGCTTCATCACCGACATCACGGAGCGCGTGATGTCGCGCCGGCACTTGGAGCAGCGCGTCGAGGAGCGCACGGACGAGTTACAAACGCTCCTCAGCGTCCAGCAGGCGATCACGAGCCGCTTAGACGCTGAAGCGGTGTTGCAGATGGTCGTGGATGAAGGGCGGCGTCTCACCTCGGCCCGGCGGGCGGTGGTGTGGATGTTGGACGGCGACATGTTGGAAATCGCCGTCATCGCCGGCAAGCCGGGGCTGGCGCGGGTCGCCTACCGCGCGCCGCGCGATGAGGCGCCGGGCAGCGAATGTCTGAGCACAGGCGAACCGTGCGTGCTTCATCAACCCTCCGAATGGCCTCTTAAAGAAGTTGAAGCAGGAGAAGAGCGCGAGGGCCTCAACGTCCAATCGCTCGTCAGCGTGCCGCTCATCTCTGGCGACCATCTCCTGGGGATGATCACGGCGGCGGAGCAGCGCCTCGATGCCTTCGGGCCGGAGACGATGCGGATGCTTCAGGGGCTGGCTTCCAGCGCGGCCATCGCGTTGGAAAATGCCCGCCTCTATCGCGAGGAACAGGCGCAACTGCACGAGGCCGAGCGCCGCCGCGAGGTCGCCGAAGGGCTGCGCGATATTTTGGCCTTCCTCAATTCTAATCGCTCCTTAGATGCGATCTTGGATTATATTATGGCCGAGGCGCAGCGGTTGCTGGGCGCGGATGCCGGCCTCATCTATCAATTGCAGGATGGCGGCGACACCGCCCACATCGAGGCCACGTGCGGCCTCCCCGAAGACCTTCAGAGCTTCTCCGATGTGCCGCTCTATCAGGGCCGCTCCAATCGGGCGATCAGCGAAAATCAACCCTTTGTCATCCCCAACTTTGAGGAACATCTGGCGCAGGAGATTCCTGATCCTTCCGTTGTGCCTCCAACCGGTAGGGCGTGGTTGGAGGCTTTAGCCGATCACTATCAAGCGCACCTCAACGTCCCCATCATCGTGCGCGACAAAGTCTACGGCGGATTGCAATTCTATTATCCCCAGCCGCGCACCTTCACCGACGATGAAGTTGATCTGGGGGCCACGCTGGGCGATCAAATCTCGCTGGCGATTGAGAACGCGCGCCTCTACGTCGAATCCCGCCGTCGGGCGGAGGAAAGCCAAGCGCTGCTCAACGTCCAGCAGGCGATTATGAGCGATCTGAATATGGATGCCGTTCTCCAGATGATCGCCTCGGAGGCGCGGCGATTGACGGGCGTGCAACGCTCAGTGGTGTTGCTGTTGGATGAGAGCGGGGGGGAATTGGTGGTGCGCCACGTCGCGGGGGAGGAAGACCACGATCTGCGGGGCAGAACCCTCTCGGTGCAGGAGAGCGTCAGCGGGCGAAGTATGTTGGCCGGCGAGCCGGTGTTGATCACCGATATGACGACGGATGATCGCGCCACCTCTGAGACCCAAAAGACGACGCGATATCGCTCCCAGATCAGCGTGCCGTTGATCACGAGCGACGGCCCCATGGGTCTCATCGCCGTCAGCGACCCAGAGCCTAATCGCTTGGATGAGAACGATGTGCATCTGATGATGATGTTTGCCTCCAGCGCCGTGATCGGCCTGGAAAATGCGCGCCTCTATCAAGAGGAACAGGATCGCAGAGAGGAAGCGGAACAGCGCCGGCGCGTGGCCGAGGGGCTGCGGGATATTCTGGCCGTGCTGAACTCCAATTGTAGCTTTGACGAGGTATTGGATTACATTGTCTATCAGGCCAGCGAGTTGCTGGGCGCGCGGGCTGGCGTGATCTATCGCGTGTTGGATGATCACGATGCCATCTTTGTGGAGGCGGCTAGCGGCGCCCCGAACGAGTTGGCGACCCTGGGGCGCTTGCCCAATTATATGGAACAGGTCAATCGCTCCTTGTCGGAGCGGGAGCCTTTTGCCGTCTCTCATCTGCCCGAAGAGGTTACCACCGATCTGACCACGGATCTCGATGACCTCGACCCGGCCCTGATTCAATGGAAGCGGATCGTCCGCGAGCACTACCGCGCCTATTTAGCCGTGCCGCTCCTCATCGAGGATCACATTTACGGCGCGCTGGTCCTCTACTATTCGGAGCCGCGCGATTTTTCGGAGGAGGATCGTGGTTTGGGCATGGCCTTGGGCGGCCAAGTGGCCTTGGCCATCGAGAACGCCCGACTGCGCAATCAGGTGGAGGAGGCGGCCGTGGCCGCCGAGCGCCATCGCTTGGCCCGCGATCTGCACGACGCGGTCAGCCAGACGCTATTCTCGGCCAGCATCATCGCCGATGTCCTGCCGCGCCTCTGGGAGATGAATCCCGAGGAGGCGATGCGCCGCCTGGACGAGTTGCGGGAGTTGACGCGCGGCGCTCTGGCGGAGATGCGTATGCTCCTGGTGGAGCTGCGCCCCACCGCGCTGGTGGATTCGGACTTCTCGGAGTTGCTCGACCACTTGACGACGGCGTTCACGGGCAAGACGCGCGTGCCCGTCGAGTTGGATGTCACGGGGCAGGGCAAGTTTCCGCCCGATATTCAAGTGGCCCTCTATCGGATCGCGCAGGAGGCGCTCAACAACATCGTGAAGCACGCGCAGCCTACGCACGTCTACGTCAGCATGCACATCCGAGAGGATCAAGCCATCCTGCGCATCCAGGACGACGGCCAGGGCTTCGATACCGAGGCGGCGCCCGCCGGCCACTTCGGCCTGGGCAATATGCGGGAGCGGGCCAACGCCGCCGGCATTCAACTGCGCATCGAGAGCACAATCGGCGAAGGGACACAGATTGAAGCGATTTGGGAACCAAAATAATCAGAGAAACGTTATAGTTCAGCAGATGTCCTGTAATTGAGTTGAAAGACATCCGAATCAGAAAGGGAATTTGAGGAGGCAGTTTGATGGAGCAGATGGAACCAAGAGACCCGATTCGCGTGATGATTGTCGACGATCATAATGTCGTCCGCAGTGGGTTGAGTGCTTTTCTTATGGCGTTTGATGATTTGCAACTGGTGGGAGAGGCCAGCAACGGCGCCGAGGCGCTGCGCCTGTGCGAAAAATTCCACCCCGATGTCGTCTTGATGGATTTAGTCATGCCAATTATGGACGGGGCCGCCGCCACGAAGGCCATCCGTGAGCGCTTCCCCGACATCCAGATTTTGGCGCTGACCAGCTTCAAGGAGCAGGATCTCGTGCAGGGCGCGCTGGAGGCGGGGGCGATTGGCTATTTGCTCAAGAACCTCCCCGCCGATAAATTGGCGGAGGCCGTCCGCGCGGCACACGCCGGCAAGCCCACGCTGGCGCCGGAGGCCGCGGAGGCGCTGATCCAGGCGGCGACGCGGCAATCCAAGCAGCCGGTGTACGATCTGACGGAGCGCGAGGAGGATGTGCTGGAGTTAATGGTCGAGGGGTTGAGCAACCCCGAAATCGCCGAGCGGCTCTTCGTCAGCCGATCCACGGTCAAATTCCACGTCAGCAACGTGCTCTCCAAGCTGGGCGTCGCCAGCCGCACCGAGGCGGTCGCCGTGGCGCTCAAGAACGACCTTGTCGAGGTGGAGGACGAAACCTGAGCTAAATCTCCCGGTTCTTCAGGAATTCGCCGGGTGCAATGATACTATTCCCCCTGCAACCCAGTAACGACGCGAAAAAGGTCTGTGATCCCCACAAACACGCGATTTTTGGCTGTTTTTAGGGCTACTGAGGGGGTTGCCCGGCAAAATCCGAAAGACCCAATCTCCCCAACTGACCAGGTAAAAAGCCCATCACGTGCCCGATATAGTCGGGCACGTTTTGCTTTGACTTATCCCGGAAATGAGTTATAATCTCGTTGGAACTGTCGATTTGGGAAAACTCACACAAACACAAGCGCTGGGGTCGTTCGTATATCTCAGTCGCTTATTTTTTGTCATCTGGGATTGGTCGCTACTAAGGGGGTAGAATGAACCGTAACGATGAGCGTATGACGGAAGCACGAACGTTTAAGATGTTGAGGATTGGCCTGGCGCCACCGGAGAAGATTTTATCGTGGTCCTATGGCGAGGTGACCAAGCCGGAAACCATCAACTATCGTCGACTCCGTCCAGAAAAAGATGGCCTCTTCTGCGAAGCCATCTTTGGCCCCAGCCGCGACTATCAATGTTACTGTGGGAAATACAAGGGCATTCGCTATCGAGGCATCGTCTGCGACAAGTGCGGCGTCGAGGTCACACGCTCGTCCGTGCGCCGGGAGCGCATGGGACACATCACATTGGCCGCGCCGGTGGCCCACATCTGGTACACCCGCCGCATCCCCAGCCACCTGAGCATTCTGCTGGATATTCGAAAGCGCGATTTGGATCGCGTGCTCTATTTCGCCCAGTACATTGTCACGTCGGTGGATGAGGATGCGCGTCAACGCGCTCTCGCCCGCATCGATGAGGAAGAGCAAGCCCGCATCGAACGCATGGAATCGGCGGCGGAAGAGGGCATCGCCGACTTGAAGGGTGAGCTGGACGAGCAAAAAGAGGAAATCGAAGAATCGCAAGAGGAAGTCAAGGCCAAGTTTGAGGAGGAACTTGACGAGCGCACCGAGGAGATGTTAGCGCAGGCGAAGCGTCTGCGAGATCGCCTCGAGGGGATGATGGGCCGGAAGGTCTCCGAGCCGATTGTCTTCGCACCGACGGACACGGTCATCGTCGATAGCGATACCGAGGTCAACCGGGAGCATTATGCCACGCTCAACACCGTGGTGCAGGACGCGCTCGACGCACTGGAGCAAGAGATCGAAGGGCGCGAGGCAGAGGCGCTCAGTCCCCAACAGGAGGACATCCAGGCGTGGGATGAAGGTGTTCAGGATAAGATTGATCGTATCCGCGAGGAGCTGCACGAGAAGAACACCATCATCCGCAGCCACTACGATGCGCTGCGCGAAGAGGTCACAGATATTGCGGAATATCAGTTCTTCAACGAGGCGCGGTATCGCGAACTGCGCCAGCGTTGGGGGCAAGTCTTCAAGGCCGGGATGGGCGCCGAGGCCGTCTATGATCTGTTGATCGAGTTGGATCTAGAGAAGATCTCTGAGCGACTCTGGCGCGAAGTGCGACATGGCACCTCGAAGCAACGCCGCAAGCGTGCGACGCGCCGCCTGCGGGTGGTCGAGGCATTGCGCAAGAGCACCAACCGCCCCGAATGGATGATCCTCACGATGTTGCCGGTGTTGCCCCCGGAGCTACGCCCGATGGTCCAACTGGACGGCGGACGCTTCGCCACATCGGATCTGAACGACCTCTATCGCCGGGTCATCAACCGGAACAACCGCCTCAAGCGCCTGCTGGAATTGGGAGCGCCTGAGGTCATTATCAATAACGAGAAGCGGATGTTGCAGGAGTCGGTCGATAGTCTGATCGACAACAGCCAGCGCGGCAAAGCCGTCAGTCGCCGGGGGCGCCGCCCGCTCAAATCGCTGAGCGATATGCTCAAGGGGAAGAAGGGGCGCTTCCGCCGCAACCTGCTGGGGAAGCGCGTGGACTATTCGGGCCGCTCCGTGATCGTCGTCGGGCCTAAACTGGAGGTGCATCAGTGCGGTCTGCCGAAGACGATGGCGCTGGAACTGTACCGTCCTTTCATTATTCAACGACTTGTGGAGTACAACTACGCGACCAACGTCAAAGCGGCCAAGCGCCTCATCGAGCGGCGTCGCCCGGAGGTCTGGGAGGTGCTGGAAGAGGTGATCAAGGATCGTCCGGTGATGCTCAACCGCGCGCCGACGCTCCATCGCTTGGGCATCCAGGCGTTCGAGCCAGTCCTCGTCGAGGGAAAGGCCATTCACCTGCACCCGTTGGTCTGCGCCGCCTTCAATGCCGACTTCGATGGCGACCAGATGGCCGTTCACCTGCCGCTGTCGCGCAAGGCCGTCGAGGAGGCTCGCACGTTGATGTTGGCCTCTCAGAACATTCTCAAGCCGGCGGACGGTCAGCCGATTATCGGCCCCTCCAAGGATATGTGTTTGGGCATCTATTATATGACGATGGAGCGGGACAAGCCGAACAAGGGCGAAGGCCGCACCTTCGCTGACCTCAATGAGGTCGAGATGGCCTACATTATGGATATGGTGGGGTTGCACGCCAAGATCAAGGTGTTGCAGGTGTACGAGGATCGAGAGGCGCCGGAGGAACCCGTCGAGACGACGGTGGGCCGCGCGCTCTTCAACATCATCGTGCCCGATGAATTACGCTACATCAATCGCACCTTAGATAAGGGCGCGCTTCAGGACGAAATCGGTCTCTGTTACCGGCGCCTGGGCGGCGAAGAGGCGATTGAATTCGCGGACGCCATCAAGCGCTTAGGCTTCCACTACGCAACCGTCTCCGGCGTGACCATCTCCATCTACGATTTGACGGTGCCGGAGGAGCGCGAGGAGATTATGCAGAGCGCTACCGACGAGGTTTCGGAGATCGAGCGCCAGTATCGGCGGGGCCTGCTGACGGAAGAGGAGCAGTACAACCGCACCATTGAAATCTGGTCCCGCGCCCGTGATCGCGTCTCGAAGGCCGTCGCTAAGCGACTGGACCCCGAAGGGCCTATCGCGGTGATGGCACGCTCCGGCGCATCCAAGGGTGGCTACGGGCCGATCTCCCAGCTTTCCGGGATGCGCGGCCTGATGGCCGATCCTTCGGGACGCATTATTCCGCTGCCCATCCGCTCGAACCTGCGCGAGGGCCTGACGGGCCTGGAGTACTTCATCTCCACGCACGGTTCCCGCAAGGGCTTGGCCGATACCGCACTCCGAACGGCGGACGCTGGCTATCTCACGCGCCGCCTGGTTGATACATCGCAGGACATCATCATCAATGCGCACGATTGTGAGACCCGCCGTGGCCTGTGGATTCGCCGCAGCGACGACATTGGTGGGCAGGCGATGCGTGGCCGGCTCATTGGACGTACGGCAGGGGTAGATATCTCTCACCCGGAGAGCGGCGATCTCATCGTCGCCCGCAATGAAGAAATCGATGAAGATATTGCCGAGTTGATCGATCAGGCGGGCATCGACGAGGTTTACGTGCGTTCCCCGATGACGTGCGAGCTACAGCATGGAATCTGCGGGCTGTGCTATGGGCGGGATCTAGGTCGAGGTAAGCCGGTGGAGGTTGGATCTGCCGTAGGTATCATCGCGGCCCAGTCCATTGGCGAGCCGGGCACCCAGCTCACGTTGCGGACGTTCCACACCGGCGGTACCGCGTCCTCTGGCGGTGACATCACCAGCGGTCTCCCCCGCGTCGAGGAGCTTTTAGAGGCGCGGAAGACGCCCAAGGGCGAGGCGGAGATCAGCGACATCGGTGGGGTCGTCCACGTCACGCGCGAAGGCGACATCAACACCGTCACCGTTGTCGACAGCCACATGAAGCGCGTGAACTACGAGGCGCCAGAAGGGTGGGAGATCGTCGTGGAAGATGGCGACGAGGTCAAGCTAGAAGCGCCGTTGGCGCGCAACGAGGAAGGAACCGAAGAGATCCGCGCCAAGGCCGCCGGGCAGATCCAGCGCGAAGGCCGGGACATTATCCTCGGCTACGAGGTGACAGAGAAGGCCGAGTATGAGATTCCGCCGGCCTCACGACTGCTGGTCGCTGAGGGGCAGGAGATCAGCGCCGGCTCCCAGCTTCACGAGGGCGTCGCCAATCCGCGTCGCATCTTGGAGGTTCAAGGGCGCGAGGCGGTTCAGCTTCACTTGCTGAGCGAGGTGCAGAAAGTCTATCGTTCCCAGGGCGTGAATATCAACGACAAGCACTTCGAGATCATCATCCGCAAGATGTTGAGCCGCGTGTTGGTCACCGAATCAGGCGACACCGAGTTCCTGCGCGGCGATCTGGTCGACCGCGTGCTCTTCGAGCGCACCAACCGTGAGATGGTCCAGGACGGACTGCAACCCGCCCGCGCCAAGCAGGTGCTACTGGGCCTGACTAAGGCTGCGTTGGCTACCGATTCCTTCTTGTCGGCGGCTTCCTTCCAGCACACCATCAAGGTTCTCTCCAACGCCGCTGTCAGCGCCGACGAGGATAAACTCTACGGCCTGAAGGAGAACGTGATCATCGGTAAGCTGATTCCCGCCGGGACGGGCTATCGCGGTGACATTGAGGATTCCGACGGGCCAATCTCTGAGTACGAAGGCGTGCCTATCGAAAAGGATCTACCGAAAGGGACTCTCCTCAACGATGAAGAGATCGAGGAAACCTTCTTGATCTCTGACATTCAAAAGCCTTTCGGCGTCTAATTCTCTAGCAGTTCCAGCGGCTTACCAAGGGGGCGATTAAAAATCGCCCCCTTTTTTGCAACTTAGTCATCATCTCTTCGTAAGTATAAACAGTAGGGAACTGGGGCGTTCCAAGAAAACAAACCTCCCAAAGATGAATGATCTGGTAAGAGAAACATATCAAATTTAGGGGGATTTAGCTCCTGGAACCACCTAAGGCAAAAGGAATAAATGGAAGCAGAACAGTTAAGAGCAGCTAAAAAGGGTAATCAAGAGGCTATCGCCGCGATCATAGAGACCTATCAACGGCCGGTCTTCAATCTATGCTATCGAATGCTGGGCAATCGGATGGAAGCCGAGGATATCGCCCAGGAGGCGTTGATCAAAGCGATCACAAAACTACATTTATTTGATCCGTCTTATTCATTCAAGCCGTGGGTGTTGCGTATTGCATCCAACACCTGCATTGATTGCTTACGGCGACGTAAACCAGAACCTTCCCTCGATGATATGGGAGAGGATGGGGCTTGGGAATGGTTCCCCGGCCACAGTCCAAATCCAGAACGTGAGGTGATGAAGCAAGAGCAACAATCGCAGGTTCAGGATGCCGTCGCGCAGCTTCAGCCGCTCGACCGTACTGTCGTCGCCCTTTTCTATTGGGAAGGGCTATCCTATGCGGATATTTCCGAGGTTACTGATTTGACCGTCCCAGCGATTAAATCGCGGCTTTATCGAGCACGGCGGGCGATGGCAGAGCATCTGACACAGGAGGCAATCCATGTGCAATCATACACACAACATGCATAACGAAACGTGGTTCATGCGGGCCACAGAAGGAGACTTATCCGCTGAGGAAATGCGACAATGGGAAGCGCATCTGGAGCGCTGTGATGCGTGTCGGCAAATGTCAGAGGCGATGGCCGCTGTGGATCATATGCTGCGGACGGCGCCACCGCCGCCCACGCTCCCCGATGACTTCACACAAGCTACGATGGCCCGCTTGCAGCGCCAGCAACAGCGCCAGCGATGGTTAGTCATCTTTGCCAGCATATTGATTATCGCGATCATTGTCTGGCTCGGCGGCAGCGCCCTCACGTCAGCGCTGGCGTCCCTCAGCCGGACCGCCCACATCCTCATCGTCGGGCGCGATACCATCATCAACGCGCTGATGCGGACGACGATCGGTCTGATGGTCTCTTGGCGTGCGTTCTTACCCTTCGTGGTGATGCTTGCCGCCATCGCCGGGTTATGGTTAATGCCGAACAGTGTTTTGGCTACGCTGACAATGCTTTGGATCTCCAAGCGGCGTCAAGAATTTACTACTTAGAGATAGCTTACATATAGTTGCGCAAGTTCAGATTAAGGAGGATGGGATGTTAAGAAAGATAAAGTACGCTTTTATACTCGGTTTTGTGTTAGCGCTGGTGGCATTGCCGGCGCTCGCTGCGCCATCACCGCAAGGAGGGGATGGTGTTCACTTTGGCCCCTATACCCTGAATGAAGATGAATCCGTCTCCGGTGATCAGGTCATCTTCGGTGATGTGAAACTCAAGGAGAATTCCGAGTTGGATGGCGACTTGGTCGTGTTTGGCACTGTGGTTATCGAAGAAGGGGCCGATTTGATCGGGACGCTGGCCGTGATGGGCAAGGCCGAAATCGGGGGCGCCGTGGATGGGGATATCGTTGCCGCTGGCGATGTGGAGGTGTCGGAAAGCGGGTACGTCTACGGCGATGTCTCTGCCGT
>JAAAOZ010000075.1 GCA_009908585.1 Chloroflexota bacterium | reverse complement strand
AGGATTTGATCGATGAGACGCTAGATCTCTGCGTGATCGAGGTGACCTCGGATCGCAATCGATTGATCCTATCCGAGCGCAAGGCGTTCGAGGGCAAGGATATGAAGCGCCAGATTCTTGATGATTTGGAAGTCGGCGCCGTCGAGAAGGGCGTGGTCAGCAACATCGTC
The DNA here is from genome assembly GCA_009908585.1 of Chloroflexota bacterium. Lineage (GTDB taxonomy): Bacteria > Chloroflexota > Anaerolineae > B4-G1 > SLSP01 > JAAAOZ01. Next base: position 10,788 of record JAAAOZ010000075.1, on the reverse strand, counting down.
TCGTTTGGCGCGTTTGTCAATGTCAAAGGCGTCGATGGCCTGCTGCACATCTCTGAGCTTTCGTGGCGGCGCGTGACCAACGCGGCGGATGTCGTCCAGGTCGGGCAAGAGATTGAGGTCTACATTTTGGACATCGATTTGGACAGCGACCGGCTTGGTCTGAGTCTCAAGCGCCTCCAGCCCGATCCTTGGGAGACCGTGGCCGATGAGTTCCACGCGGGCCAAGTCGTCGAGGTGGAGATCGTCAACCTGACGTCCTTCGGCGCCTTCGCCGCTCTGGTGGAAAAGCCGGAGATTGAGGGGCTAATTCACATCTCGGAGCTGAGCGATGATAAGGTCGAGCGGCCCGGCGAGATCGTACACGTCGGGGAACGCCACTACGTCCAGATCATTTCCCTGCGCCCCAAACAGCGCCGCGTCGCGTTCAGCCTCAAACAGGTTGAACCGCCAGCGCTAGAAGTGCCTGCCGAGGCTGAAGAAGTCGCTGGAGAACCAGAAGCTGTCGAGGCGCCCACAGAAACGGAAACTCCCATCGAGGAATCAGCAGAAGCTTAAATCTAGCATCTAACACAGTAACGCTATTCACCGTGCCGTTCGCCCCGAAGGGTTTCTGAAACCCTTCGGGGCGGAAGGCGCCTCTTCTGGCCTATGATAGTCGCACCCCCTGGCTGCTCCCGCCGAATCGTACCCAACATTCGGCGAATGTTGGGAGATGCCAGGGTTGTCGCGACCCATTTCTGCATCTGTCTCGAGCAATGGGATGCACAAGATCTTATTTCCATCCACAGAGGGGTTTATGTCTCAACACATCTTGGAAAAAGTGCGTTGTCCTAGCTGCGGCAGCCCCATTCAGTTGGATCAATTGACCGACAAGGGCGAAGGGGCCTACATCCACTGTGATGCGTGCGGCAGCGAGTTTATCCTGCGCGGGCACATCTGCCCCTACTGCGGAGCCTATCATGAGCAGGAGATGACCTTCTGCCAACAGTGTGGCCAGACCCTGATCCGTCGCTGCCCCAAGTGCCAACAAGACAATTGGATCGGCAACGAGTATTGCCTCCAATGTGGCGCTCCCCTGGATATCCTAGAATTAGTCGTCCAACGGTACAATCAAGGGACCGCCGAGCACCTTGATCATCAGATGGAGAAGGCCCGCACGTTAAAAGAGGCGGAGGAAGCGGCGTCACGGGCGCGGCGGGCGCGATTGATGGAAAAGGAGCGCCAGCGCCAGGAGCAGATCCGCCGCGATTTAGCGAGACGCAAGGCCGAAGAGCAGAAAATGTACACGTATCTCCTCATCGGCGCGGTGGTCATCGGCGTGTTGATCGTCGTCGTGGCGATCCTGCGCAGCTTAGGCGGCGATGGGGCTTTTCCTTTAGAAGCAATAGATGCAACCCTGCTTTTTCACTACGTCACTATTTGACTACCCGACTAAAAACGACCTGATCATCCGACGACGAGGAGGTGACGCATGCCCAAAGTCGCGGAGTTAGTGCGATCGCTGAAGAGAGAGCATCTCCAGTGTCAGGTGTGTGAACATCATTGCACGCTTGCGCCGGGGGATTGGGGCAAGTGCGGGGTGCGGGTCAATCGCGGCGGGCAGATTATCTCGACGGTCTACGGGAAAGCAACCGCCGTCCACATCGATCCCATCGAGAAGAAACCCCTCTATCACTTCCTCCCCGGCGAGAGCGCGTTCTCCATCGGGACGTATGGCTGCAACATGAACTGCATGTGGTGCCAAAACGCGGGCATCTCCCAAGTCCGCAAGAAAGACGAGCGCCGTGAGTATCTGGGGAAATCCTTCTCCCCGGAGGCGTTGGTGGAAGTCGCGCGCGAGCAGCATCTGGCCTCGATTGCCTACACTTATAATGAACCGACGGTCTTCTTCGAGTACTCCTACGATACGGCCAAGCTGGCCCACGCCCACGGGGTCAAGAACATCTACGTTTCCAACGGCTACATGACCGAAACCGCGCTGGAGAAGATCGAACCTTATTTAGATGCCATCAATGTGGATCTCAAAGGCTTCACCCCGGAGCTGTACGAGACCTACACCGGCGCCCGCCTCGAGCCGGTGAAACGCAACATCGCGAAGATCGCCCGCGAGACCGACATCTGGATCGAGGTCACCACGCTCATCATCCCCGGCCTTAATGACAGCGACGAGGAGTTGCGTGAGGCCGCCGAGTGGCTGGCTTCTATCGATCCGATGATGCCGTGGCACCTCTCGGCGTTTCATCCCAGCCACAAGATGCGCGATCGGCCGCGCACGCCGCCCGCGACGCTGGCGCGCGCCTACGAGATCGGCCAGGAGGCCGGCCTCCACTACATCTACGTCGGCAATATCTTAGATCCCACGCGCGAGCAAACCCGCTGCCATCACTGCGGGACGCAACTCATTCAGCGCCACGGCTTCTACGCGCGCCCGCAATGGCGCACCCCCGGCATCTGCCCCCAATGCGGCGCCGCCATCCCCGGCGTCTGGACGAAGGACGACCCAACGGATGGTTGAGGCCACTCCAAAGTTCACACGCAATCTCTGCAATCAATCCTATTTTGGTTTTGATATTTGCGGACTTGGTGTTTTGTTGTTCTGTTGCTTTGCTGATTTGTTGTTTTTGAGGAGGTAACGATGACGAACAAAGTACGTCCCCCCGCTTTTGCCGGGATGTTCTACCCATCGAGTGCGAGCGCAATCCGTCACACCATCGACGGGTTTTTGGAGAAAGCTGCACCGCCGGAGCTGACCGATGTGCGCGCCGTCGTGGCGCCGCACGCCGGGTATGTCTACTCCGGCCCGGTCGCGGGCTACGATTACAAGTTGCTGCAAGGTCAACCGACGCCGAAACGCATCTTCCTGCTGGGGCCATCGCATCGCGCGTGGTTCTCCGGCATCGCGATTGGCGCCTACGACGCCTTCCGCACGCCGCTGGGCGAGGTTCCCGTCGCGCTGGACGATGCGCGCGCTTTGGCCGAGGAGCGCGATCTCTTCGCGCTCAACGCCTCTTCGCACACCCAAGAGCACTGCTTGGAGGTGCAACTTCCATTCCTCCAGGTCATTTACGATGCGGCGCCGCCCATCGTGCCGCTGCTCTTTGGGGAGGTCGATCCCGTCGCGGCCGGACGCATCCTCAACGCATACATCACGGCGGATGACCTGATCATCGTCAGCTCTGACCTGAGCCACTATCACACCAACGAGCAGGCCCACACCTTGGATCGCAGCTTCTTGGATGCGCTCTTAGCGGGCAACGCGCAGGGCATTCAGAAGGGCGAAGCGTGTGGACAAGCGCCCGCCTTGGCCTTGGCGACCATCGCCGAGCAGCGCGGCTGGGAGCCGAATCTTCTGGACTATCGCACCTCGGGCGACATCACCGGGGATACGCAGCGGGTCGTCGGCTACGCGGCGGTCGCCTACGTGGGGGAGAGCTGAGATGTCGACCTCGATTATGGACGCGCTGACCCCCAAAATCCGCCGCTTTCTGTTGGACTTGGCGCGCAGCGCCATCGAAAAGGAGTTAACCGGCGCGACCGCGCTCTCTGTGAGCATCGAGGATGCGCCGCCCGCGCTTCACGAGGATGGCGCGTCGTTCGTCACGCTGCACAAACGCAGCGGCGCGCTGCGCGGCTGCATCGGCTCCTTGGTCGCGCGTCGTCCCCTCATCGATGATGTGCAGGCCAACGCGAAGGCCGCCGCCTTTCAAGACCCGCGCTTCCCGCCGCTCCGGGAGGAAGAGTTGGATGACATCGTCATCGAGGTGTCGATCCTCAGTGCGCCGGAGCCGCTGGCCCACGATAGGCCGGAGGAGTTGATCGCGAAGCTGCGCCCCAACGTCGATGGCGTCGTCCTGGAGCGCGGCTGGAATCGCGCCACCTTCCTGCCCCAGGTGTGGGAGCAATTGCCGGAGCCGGAGAAGTTCCTGGCGCACCTCTGCTACAAGGCCGGCCTCCCGCCCGACGCCTGGCGCAACCAGGACGTCAAGATCAGCACCTACCAGGTGGAGAAGTTCTCAGAAGAAGAGTTCGAGCATCTGCCGTAACGACCTACAGCCGCAGCGTTGTCCCATCTATGAAGCACATCGCGCTATGGATGGGGGTGGAGCTGCGACTGTTTGATTTTGGGTATGTTTCATTCAACAGACTTTGGAAGTTCGCGCTTGAGTATATCGAAGTCGATAATGACTGAGACTATCCCAAAATTGCTTTGGTAAGATCGTTCTCAAGGCTTCCGAAGTCTGAGGCTAAACTTTGGACTTTTTGACATTCGACTTCAGATAACTTTTAACCCGAAACTTGTAACCTTCAACTGATTCTTTAAGGAGATAACCAAGATGAACAAAAACACAATCCGACAAGCCGTAAATGTCCTGGCGGTCATCGCGACCATCGTCGTCAACGGGCTGGCGAACGCCCTGCCCTTGAATAACTTGACCACGGGCGACATCTCAGATCGATTCGACGTCTACTTCGTGCCCGCCGGCTACGTCTTTTCCATCTGGGGGCTGATTTACATCGCGCTGATCGCCTTCGCCGTCTATCAAGCGCTGCCGGCCCAGCGAGAGAACCCTCGGCTGAAGCGCATCGGCTACCTCTTCGCCGCGAGCTGCTTGGCGAACATCACCTGGCTCTTTTTGTGGCACTATGAGCAATTCCCCCTCACCTTGGTGGCGATGCTGGCGCTTCTCGGCCTGCTGATCGCCATCTACCTGCGGATCGGGAGCGGGGGGCAGGAGGACGTCTCCACCGCCGAGCGTTGGATGCTGCACATCCCGTTCAGCATCTACCTGGGCTGGATCACTGTGGCGACGGTCGCGAACGTGACTTCGTTGCTGGACTATCTGCAATGGGGCGGATGGGGCATCAGCGAGGAGGTGTGGATGATTATCATGCTCGTGGTCGCCGGCGGAGTTGCCTCCGCCGTGACCCTCACCCGGCGCGACGTGGCCTACATGCTCGTCATCCTGTGGGCCTTCGTGGGGATCGCGGTCAAGCACGCGGCTGTGCCCGTGGTCGCTACCACTACTTGGATCGTGACGGTGCTCTTGGCCCTGGTGCTGATCGGCAGCATCGTCCTCGAGCGGCGGCGAAAGCCGCAGGCGGGATAAGAGAACAACCGAGGCCAGATTGCGTGACTCGTTGCAACCTTGAGGCCAAGCCCTCGTAATAAAGTAGTAGAGTCGGGCACATAGTTCACAGCTTGCCAAAAGAGATAAAACGCAGCGCTGCGCCATTCTCTGGAGAAGCTACCAGTATCTAATCCAAAATCCAAGGAGGAACAATGAATACCGAAAGTAAAGAAGATGTCATGGATGTCCAACCTGAAGTCGAAGAAATCGAAGCGGAAGCCGAGGCGCCCGAATCCGAAGCACTCGCTAACCCGACGCCCAATCCCTACGCGGCCTCGACCGAGCCGCTGACGCCCTCGGATGAGCGCACCTGGGCGATGTTGGCCCATCTCAGCGTGCTGTTGAATCTCGTCACGGGATTCTTGGGCATCGCTGGCGCGTTAGTCATCTACCTCGTCTACAAGGATCGCTCCCGCTACGTGGCCTACCAATCGATGCAGGCCTTCCTCTTCCAGTTGATCTTCTGGGCCGGCAGCGGTCTGTTGATCGGCGCGATCTGGGCCGTCACCGGCGCGTTGAGCGCCATCCTGATCGGCATTCTCCTGATCCCCTTCGCGGTCATCTTGACCGTCATCCTGATTATGTTCCCCGTGATCGCGCTGGTCTACGGCGTGGTGGGGGGCATCCAGTGCTCAGAGGGGCAGGACTTCCGTTATCTGTTGGTGGGCGATTGGGCGCTCAATCTCATCTAACTTCTACTTCGCCAACCTGATCGACATTGTCAACCATGCCGACCGTCGCCTGCGACCTGATGGGCGTGCCGATTCACGACGTCACCCCGGATGAGACTATCAACCTGATCGCCCGTTGGATTGAAGATGGCGGCTCGCATCAAATCGCGACCGTCAACCCGGAATTTCTGATGCAGGCGCGGACGCACCCAAGCTTTAGGGCGGCCCTGAAACGGGCCGCCCTTTGCGTTCCCGATGGCATCGGCGTGATGTGGGCCGCGCGGCTGCGCGGGGCGCGATTGCGCGAGCGGGTCACCGGCTCCGATATCGTGCCGCGCCTCTCGCGCGCGGCGGCGCAGCGCGGCTGGCGGATCTTTTATTTAGGAGCAGCGCCCGGCGTCGCCGAGCGGACGGCGGAGATTCTCCAATCGCGTCATCCGGGGTTGCGCGTTGCGGGGTGCTACGCCGGATCGCCCGACCCGGTGGAAGCGCCGGAGATCATCGCGCGCGTTCGGGCTTCCCAGGCCGAGATCCTCTTCGTGGCCTACGGGGCGCCGGCGCAGGATCTGTGGTTGGATCAGCACTTGGCGCAGACGGGCGCTGCGGTGGGGATCGGCGTGGGCGGCTCCTTCGATTTCGTCGCCGGGGTGGCGAAGCGCGCCCCGCGCTGGATTCAGCGCCTGGGCCTGGAGTGGGGCTATCGCCTGCTCCGCGAGCCGTGGCGCTGGCGGCGGCAGTTGGCCCTGCCATACTTCGCCTGGCTCGTGCTGGTGGGACAAGATAAACCAAAGACCTGATGGAGATCGAAATCCCATCAGGTCCGATTTATGACAGCTTGGTTTGGATCGCCAGATCCAAGCCTCTAAACTGGCGCTACTGTGGAAAGGCTATCCGCGCCGGAGCACACGCCTCAGCCACGAGGTCGCGGCGGCGGCAAGATCGCGCTCCGGGTCCGGCGCCTCTTCTGCCAGCGGATCAATATTTGGTTCCTCGATATCTTCCCGATCATCTAAGGCGATCAGCGCGCTCCGCGCCGCCTTGGCGACGTGTTCCACCTGATCCTTCGCGAGTCGCTCCAGCGCTGCTCTGACCGCCGGTTCCTCCCCGTCCAGTGCCAGCGCGGTCAGCGTCTCGGCCAAGGCCGCGCGCAGATAGGCGTTCGTATCCTCCACCAGCGGCAGCAGGTCCGGGATAATCTCCGCGTTGCCCACGCGCCCCAGCGCCTGCACGGCGGCCGGGCGCACCAGCGAGCTGCCATCCTCCCGCGCGATGTTGAGCAGCCGCGCCACCGCCGTCGTATCCCCCAGATAGCCGATGGCCAGCGTGGCCGTGCGTCGCATCCTGGGGTCGGGCGAGGAGAGGAATTTGCGCACGCTGGGCGCCGCCGGCTGATACTTCAGCCGGCCGAGGCTCTTGAGGGCCGCAAGTCGCAAGTTGGCGCTGCGATCCTCTAACGCCGCTTGCAGCACAGGGCCGGCCTGCGGATCTCCAATCCTGCCCAAGGCCTTGGCCGCCAACGAGCGGACGCCGACGTAGCCCCGCACGACGCGGATCAGCATTGGCACAGCGCCCTTCGCCTTCAACTTGCCCAGCGCCACGACCAAAGTCTTGACCGTGGGAATGTCCCGCTGGTGTGGCGCCTCCATGTACTCCTCCAGCATCGCCACCATTTGAGGAATCGCCTCGGTGGTGTGGAGGCGCTGCAACGCCGTGATGGTGGTGCGTCGAATGCGCGGGTCTGAGGTATCTAAGAAGGGCAGGAGGATCCCTCCCATATCTGGAATCCCCAACTTGCCGATGGCATTGATGGCCGCGCGCCGGACGTAGAAGTTGTGATCCTCTAAGGCGTGCAGCAGTGCGCCCTGCGCCTCTTTGGCGCTCATCTGCCCCAAGGAGATGGCGGCGGCCCGCCGGACAAAGGAGCAGGAATCGTGGAGGGCATCCATCAGCGGGAAAATTGCACCGGGGTTGCCGATTTGACCCAGCGCTTCCGCGCACGCACTCCGCACGTAGGTGTTGACGTCCTCGTGAAGGAGGTCGATCAGATGTGATGTGGCCTCCTCGGCATGGAGGCGGCCCAACTCCTCGGCCGCGCTAGATCTTTGTCTAGGATTAGGACTTTGTAAGTTGTTAATGTGTCGCTGGATCGCATCTTGCTCTTTCTGAGATTTTTTGTTTGTGCTCAATTCTTTTCACCTTGTGTTAGTTTTATACTCGGCCTGATCTGTTATCAGGCAATTTAAGTATAGCACAAGGGGAGAGGAAAGAAAATCAGGGATGGTTCATTTTCCGGGATAATTAGGTTTACACTCTGTCAGCGACTATCGTAGACCCGTAGGTCTACTGACCTACGGAAGTCCCTTCGAGAGGCGCTACGCGCCAGGCATCCTCCTTCGAGGATGCGATAGGCCGTCTGCGAAGGCAGACGGTTGGCCGCCAGGCCTTTCCAGGGTACTTCAGTGCCCGTAGAGTAAAAAAGTGTCAACCTATCTGTGAACCATCCCGAAAATCACCAAAGCATCTTCTCCGACGGGATTGGAGACCCCAGGGCAATCATGCCCTTCCTATCACCTGTCGGATCACCAATAGCTTGGCCTAACCTACGACGCCCTCAATAGAAATCATAACCCCAATCTTTACCTGTGAGATCGTTCCATGGAAACTCAGGAGCCGCTATCTCATCCCCGTACTGGGCGACGGGTTGCCCGATGGCTTTATACAGAGCCATCATCCCGTGGCGTTGCCCCATCAGCAAGGCGCCGGTTAATTTACCATCCACGACGCGCACTTTGCGATACGCGCCGGGTTCTTGCCAGAGGTAGATCTCGCCCGCGCCATGCGGCGCTCCGAGGTAAGCATAGAAGACGTCGTAGATGATCGAGGCGTTAAAGTAAGGTGAGGTTGTCATAGAGACGGTGCGCCCCGCCATTCCGCCCCCCGCGACGCGGCCTTGACGCGCGCCATCGAGCCAGGTGCGCGTGGGTTGCCAACGGCTGGTGGCGGGATTGTGCGTTTCGGTGCAATCCCCGGCGGCGTAGATGTTGGGGTGGTTGGTGCGGGAGTGCTCGTCAATTTGGATGCCCCGTCCGATTTTTAACCCGGCAATCTCTGGGTATCGCGGTAGGATGCCGACGGTTTGCACAAAGAGATCAAATGCCCACGTCGTACCGCTTTTGCAGTGTGCGATTGGGGTTTCCCCCGCCTCGGTGGTGACGTGGGTGACGGTGTCATTGAGAAGGAGATCGAGGTCATCCGCCCGCATGCGACGTTGCAGCCATTTAGCCGCGTGCTGATCGAGGATCGGTTTGCCCACGAAGGCGGAGCGTTGCACGAGAGCGATCTTCTGGATTCCCATCTTGACCAGAGCGCCCGCGAGTTCCAATCCCAAGATGCCGCCGCCTAAGATGAGAGCGCGCCCTTGGTGTAACTCGCCCTCACGAGTGAGTTGGGCTTTGATCTCCCGCGCGTCCTGCCATGTGCGGTAGACGTTAGGATGGTTCAATCCTTTAATGGGAACAATGCGCGCTTTGGCCCCCGTGGCGATGAGCAGTTGATCATAGGGCAGCGTGTCGCCATTTTGCAGCGTGAGCGTTTGACGTTCTGGATGCACGTGGGTGACCAATCCATTTACTTTTTTGATCTGCAGATCGGCGTAGAACGCGGGCGTTCGTCCGTAGACAGCCTCGTCCGCATTGTCGCCCGCCAGCCATTCCGAAAGCGACGCCCGATAGTAATAGCGTTCGGCCTCGTCGCCGATGAGAGTCAGGACACCGTCAGGATCGGCGCGACGAATTTCCTGCGCGGCGGTCATGCCGGCGACGCCATTACCGATGATGACGTAACGTGGGACGCTCATTCTTCACCTCGCCGTGTGGCTAACTCTGCTGCGACCATCAATTCCCACAGGGGCACATCGGCCTGTTTGAACGGCACGTGGAACGATTCCCAACAGGTGACACATTCCACCGCCATGCCTTGGCCGCCTTTTTCCTTGACGATTTTCAGCTTGTCTTCGTGGAGGCTGTGGTTGAGATCGTGGTTGACGTGGATGTTGTAGTAGCCGCAGCACTCGCAGGCTTCAGGACGTGCGGCGATTTCGACCACATCCGCCATCCGCGCCAGCAGATCGCGCGCCGGTTGCGGCTTGCCGACTTTTTTGGTCACATGGCAGGAGTCGTGAATGGCGATGGGATAATCGAACTTGGTCCAGTTAAGTTGATCTGCGTGCTGGAGCAGCCATTCCGGTGTGGTGAGCGGCGTCCAACTCGCGCCGGTTTTCTTCTTCAAGCGCAGCAGTGCGGCGTAGCATTCTGCGCATCCGCTGATGATGTGGGTCGGCTCTACTGTGGCGATGAGGTCGCCGAGGTGGGTGTTCATCTGTTGCCCATACCCCATTCGCCCGGTGAGATAGTGCGGCCAGCCGCAGCACGAGCGAAGCCCGCCCAGTACTTCGTAATCAAGCCCCAGCCGGTCGGCGAGTTTGAGCGTTGCGTTGGGGGCGCCAGAGGGCGAAAGGGCATAACATCCGAAGTAAAAGAGCAAGGATTTCTGCTCAAAGGTGGATTTGTCGATGTGCTTGCCCATCGGGCCGGAAATAAGAGGGACGAGCAAATCGTAAAGGAAAAGCAGGGCTTGGCGGTCACGCCGCCCTTTGAGGAAATAGTATTGTTTCCATTGTCTTGGAAGGGTCGGCAGCATTGTCTTGAGCATCAGCATCATGTGGTCGCGTTGGACGCCCGCGGGACACGCGAGTGTGCAATCGCCACACTGGATGCACTCTGTGACGAAGGTCTGCACCCGTTCCGTCCATACGCCCGAAACCAACACTGAATCCAGTTCGTTTTGATTGACGTGTAGGCGATTGACGGGGCATTTTTCCATACAAGCATTGGCTCCGATGCAGTTATCGAGGCCGAAGTCGGTGATGCGTTTTAAGCTGGCCTCATAATCGCTGCCATCCCATTGCATCTTCATCTTGAGGTCTCCTT
>JAAAOZ010000148.1 GCA_009908585.1 Chloroflexota bacterium | reverse complement strand
CCAGCGCGCGGAGAACGCATCCTTGGAGATGTTTTCGGCGGGGCTGCTGTTGTACCAGCCAAACTCCGCGCGGATCTCGTGGCGGGCGATTGCCGGTTCGCCGGCCCACTCTGTGTTGGCGAAGTACTCGCCCCACAGCCCCTGTTCCTCCTCGCCTTGCGCCGGCGTCAGATAGGCGCTCTTGATGCGCGGGAGAACGACGTAATTGTCGCAACCTTCGGCGTAGTGCAGCGTGACCTTATCGCCCAGCGCCTCCTCCAAGCCCTGCAACGGGCTGACACGATAGGGCGGCTCCAGGTAAGAACTGCCGCCGCCGCCGATGCGCGCTTCCGCCGCGTTCGGGCCGATGACGGCGACGTTCTGGAGTTGGTCTGCGTCCAAGGGCAAGAGATCGCCCTCGTTCTTCAACAGCGTGATGGAGGATTCGGCCAGTTCGCGGGCCAGCGCTTGATGCTCCTCCGTATTCAAGCTACCGCCCTCGATGTTCGGCGTCTCATCCGCTGCATCCAACTTGCCCGCCCAAGCGATCAGGCGCAGGACGCGCCGCGCGGCCTCGTCGACCTTGGCCTCGTCAATCTGCCAGAGCAGCGTCGCTTCCACCAGCAGATCGCCGTAGTACTTGGCCGGCCCCGGCATCTCCAGATCTAATCCGCCGGCGACGGAGGCCGCGACGGTGTGATTGGCGCCCCAATCGGAGACCACCACGCCCTCGAAGCCCCACTCATCCTTCAGAATCTCGTTCAGCAGATGGGTGTGTTCGCTGGCGTAGTCTCCGTTGATGCGATTGTAGGCGCACATCACCGTCCAGGGATGGGCCTCTTTGACCACGGTCTCGAAGGCGGGCAGGTAGATCTCGCGCATCGTGCGCTCATCGACGATGGAATTGCCTCGCGAGCGTTCGATTTCTTGGTTGTTGCAGGCGTAGTGCTTCAGCGAGGCGCCGATGCCCTCGCCTTGCAGGCCATTGACCCAGCCCACGCCGATCTGGCCGGCTAGGTAAGGATCCTCGGCGTAGGTCTCGAAGTTGCGCCCGGCCAAGGGCGTGCGCACGATGTTGACGCACGGCCCCAGCAGGATGTCGCAGCCCAGGGCGCGTGTCTCCTGCGCCAGCGCTGCCCCGACGCGCTCGATCAGCGCCGGGTCCCAACTGGCCCCCATCGAGATGCCGGTAGGGAATGAGGTGGCAGGGCTGACCATCCGGCCCGCCTCCGGCTGGGTGGCGCGCACGCCGTGCGGCCCATCGGCCATCGTGACGGAGGGGATGTTCAGCCGCTCTATCGGCACCGTATGCCACGCATCCTTGCCGGAGAGCAGCGCCACCTTCTCCTGAAGGGTCATTTCGGCCAACAGAGCCTCCACCCGTTGCTCAATCGATTTGTGTTCAGTCATAATTTTGTTGCCTCCACGCTGTTAGTTGTTTGTGATGATAGATAGTGTTGTGAATCGTTCCTAATCGAACTCTTCCAGATATTTCTCCAATTCGTGCCGGACGGCGTAGGCGGCCGCCTCGGCGCGATTGGTGAGATCCAACTTGGCCAAGATGCTGCTGACGTAGTTGCGGACGGTGCCTTCGCCTAGATAGAGCGCCTTGGCGATCTGCTTGTTGGTGTTGCCCTTGGAGACCAAGCGCAAGACGCGCAACTCCTGCTCGGTCAGCTCGCTGAAGGCGGCGGCCTGCTCCTGGCGCGCGGCCATCCGCACGCGAGCGAGCACGCGCTGCGTCACCGCCGGATCTAGAAGCGCTTCGCCGCGCCCCACGCATTGGATGGCGCGGATCAACTCGGCGCTGCCGACCTGCTTGAGGACGTAGCCGGCGGCCCCGGCGCTGATCGCGTCGAAGAGCATCTCATCCTCGGCGTAGGAGGTGAGCATAATCACGTGGACCTCTGGCCACAGTTCCTTGATCTCCTTGCACGCATCGATGCCATTTTTGCCCGGCATGCGAATGTCCATCAGCACCACGTCGGGCCGATGCACGCGCGTCATCTCGATTGCCTCCTGGGCGGAGGCGGCTTCGCCGATGACGTCGAAATCCCGTTGCTCCGCCAGCAGGGCGCGCAAGCCCAAGCGCACGACTTCGTGATCATCGACAATCAAAATCCTATGTGCCATATTCTATTACCTTTCTATTCGATTCTTTTTGACTTCCAAGCGGCGGGTGAAGCTTTTTGGAAGAGGAATTAAAGCCAAAAGCTAATACGGGACGGTCAAATGATAAGTGACGCCCGCGCCAGGCGCGCTTTCCACGCGGAGGGCGCCATCTAAGAGGCGGGCGCGCTCGCGGATGTTGCGCAGGCCGTAGCCCTTGCTCACCAGCAATTTCTCCATCCCCACACCGTCGTCGGAGATGGTCAATTCAAGGGCCTCCTCGCCATAATGGAGGTGCAACTTAGCCCAGCGGGCCTCGGCGTGGCGCGCAGTGTTCGCCAGGGCCTCGCGTACGATCTGGAAGATGTGGCGTCGCCGCTCGATTGAGAAGGTGTGATCCGGCGGCGTGCCGGTGACGTTGAACTCGGTTTCCAGCAGCGTGTTGATGTGAAAATCGCGCAGCAGGCGCTGGATGCCGGATTTGATGGTGTCATCGGGCATGTCGCTGCGTAGATTGAAGATGTAGCGGCGGAGGTCCTGGATCACGTCGTTGAGGCTGTCCATCACGCGGCCCAATTGGGCCTGGGCGCGCTCCGGTTGGGTGGGGATGCTGTTTTGGACGCCCTCCAGCAGCAAGCCGACGGCATAGATGGACTGGATGATGCCATCGTGCAACTCGCGGCTGATGCGCTCGCGATCCGCCGTCAGGGCCTGCATGCGCTCGATGCTCTCGATCCAGTGCTCGACTTCCAATTGAATCGTGGTCAACGCGCGCACCAATCCCCACGCCAGCCCAAAGCCGACGAGGCCCCACAGCCAGGCGGCAGGGAAATTGGTTTGGGGCAAGCGCCAGTTGTTCACAAACGAGGCGGGGGGCACGAGCGCCAGGTTTAGAACACCGAACAGGCTGGCCATTATCTCGACCAGGCGCAGGTAGTGGCGAATCTGCCCACGAAGTTTAGGGTCGAGGACCTGGTAGCTTTCGCGCCGCAATCCCATCGCGGCCAGCACCCCGCCGGGGAAGGCCTATCCGTACCGGACGAGGACTTCGGCATCCTGTGTTAGCTGAGAGGTACTGGTTGATGTGGCGTTTAGGGCCACCAGGTAGGGGATCAGCCAGAGGAGGTGCACGCCGACGAGCAGCCAGCGTGCTTGACCCGTCTCATCATCATTCACATCGTTTTTGATCAAGAAAGCCTGTAGGCCAAAGGCGACCAGGAAGCTGTAGCCTATCGCCAGGATCGGCAGGCGGATCACAACGGGAAGGAAGCTTAGGTTGGGGCTGAGGCGCACCAGTAGATCGTTCCAGGCGATGATCGCTTCACAGAACAGGAATGCCTCCAACCACGAGAGTCGTCGTGCCAAGATGATGCGACGGCTTCGATATTGGAGGAAATAAATCATTAAGCCAAGTGTGAAGAACGTCAGTCCATGGAAAAAGTGTCCCAGGATTGCCCAGGTTGTCATTAAAAATCCTCGTCAACGGCCGCGCCGCTCTGTAACGTATGATATGTTAGGATCGTGGATAGTTGCGGTGGTGTCTGAAGATGTATCACCTCAAGTATACCACACGTAAAAGGCGCTTCAAATGCGAGCGGCGCGGTGAGGATGGGAGAGGGGATTTTTAGAGTCGGCTTGTTTTCACGCGCAGTCGTCTCCCAGGTAGTATGTGATCCCAATGGCGCCGGGCCCGCCGTGCGTACCGACGACGGGTGAGAATAGGCCGGTGTAGAGGCGTTGGGGTTTGAGGTTTTCGGTGACCCAGGTGATGACCTGGTCAACGTCCTCGTCTCCCACGGCGCCGGTGTGCATGACGGCCAGCTCGGTAGGGCGCCGACCGGCCAAACGTTGCTGGACCGTCTCGTCCATCACCTGAAGCGATTTTTGACGCCCGCGAGATTTGCCCAGAGCTTCCACCACGCCGCCTTGAATCGTCAAGAGCGGTTTGAGGTTCAAGAGAGTGCCCACCAGATGGGCCGCGCCCCCGATCCGACCGCCGCGCCGTAGGTAATCCAGCGTGTCGACCGTGAAGATCAGCTCGGTGCGCGCGCGGACCCGCTGGACGCGCGTGAGGATCTCGTCGACCGAGGCGCCGGCCCGGCTCGCGCGCGCCGCGCAGAGCGCCTGGAACCCCGTGGCCATCGAGACGAAGCGCGTGTTCACCAGCGTGATGTTCAGATGCGGAAGTTGGGCCTTCGCCTGGATGGCCGAGGTCATGGTGCCACTCAGTTCGGCGGAGATAAAGGCGCCAAAGATCGTGTCCGTCTGGTAGCGCTCTGCGACCTCCTTGAAAAATTGGGTAAATTCGCCCACCGAGGGCTGCGAGGTCTTGGGCGTCTCCTCGCGCTCCTCCAACCATTTATAGAAGGTCTCCGCGCTCAATGTCACGCCATCCACGTAGGTCTCATCTCCCCAGTGTACCTTCAAGGGGATGATGGAAATATCGTGGGCCTCCGCCACCTCCGGTTTCAAGTTAGCGGTGCTATCGGTTACGACGGCGATCTTATTCATCGTCTGTCTCCTCATGATATGGATAAAGCCGTTCCAGGAAAATAAACTCCCCATACTTCATTCGCATCATCCTGCTGCTTCTATATTACTATAACCCCACGTCGAATCAAAAGTCACATACCAGGGACAAACGAAGCAGTACCGAGGGCTGGAAATGTATGAGATTTCACGCCAAGCAATTTAGGCCGTTGCAAAAAAATAAGTCTCCCAAAAACGGTCAGTTTTCTGAGGAGAAAACATCAGGTTTAGGGGGGGGTAATTTCTGGAACTACCTTAGTGCACGCATCAACCCCAGCTTCGTTTGCCCTTCATTGGGGGGCTCCTGAAACTTTAGAATTCGTGATATGATAGGGATCATAGGCAGGAGCCAGCGCTTATCAAGATTGTCAAGTCGAACCTGACAAGAAGTCGAAAGTCAAAAAATTGGAGGGACGACGCGCGTGAGCATTAAAATCGGGCTGATGGTGAATCCCATTGCGGGGATGGGCGGCAGTGTGGGCCTCAAGGGGACGGACGGCGGGATGTACGAGCGGGCGGTGGCGCTGGGCGCCGATCCGGTGACGCCGCATCGCACGGCGACGATGTTACAGCATATCGAGCACCGCGACGCGATTCAATGGCTGACCGCGCCGGGCGCGATGGGCGCCGAGCACCTCGCGGCGGCGGAGATGGACACCACCATCGTCGGCGAGATCTCCGAGAGCGCAGCGACGACCTCGGCGGCGGATACGCGCCGCATCGCCCAGGTGATGCGCGAGCGCGGCGCGGCCTTGCTCGTCTTCGTGGGCGGCGATGGCACCGCGCGCGATGTCTACGACGCCATCGCTGGCGACCTCCCCGTGGTGGCCGTGCCCGCCGGCGTGAAGGTCTACAGCGCGGCCTTCACCTACAGCCCGCGCGCGGCCGCCGGTCTCATCGACGCTTTTATCGAAAGCGAAGAAGGCGACGGCGAGATCGAGATGGCTCAGGAAGAGGTGTTGGACATCGACGAGGAGGCGTTCCGCGAGAATCATCTGGACGCACGGCTCTACGGCTACCTTCGCGTACCCGACGTGGATCGCTTTGTGCAACCGGGCAAGCGCGGCTCGAACCTCGGCGCCTCGTCCGAGGAGAACAAGCGCGACATCGCGGCCTCGGTCGTCGAGGAAATGGCCAAGGATGGCGAGACGCTCTATCTGCTGGGGCCAGGCACCACCGTGCGCGCCGTCGCTGAGGCGTTAGAGATCGAGGGGGAAAAGACGTTGCTGGGCGTCGATGCCGTCGCGGGCGGGGAACTGGTCGGCACAGACCTGAACGAGACGGATATTTTAGCGTTGATCCCTCGCTATTCGGATCACTACATCGTCGTCACACCGATTGGGGGGAATGGCTTTATCTTCGGGCGGGGGAACAAGCAATTCACGCCGGAGGTGATCCGCCAGGTGGGGCAAGGACGCCTCAAGGCGCACATCATCGTCGTGAGCACCGAGCGCAAAGCGCGCGAATTGCCCGCGCTGCGCGTGGATACCGACGACGCCGCGTTAGATGAGCAGCTCAGTGGCTACATCGAGGTGCAGATCGGCTACCATCGCGCTCGGATGATGAAGGTCAAGGCCTAAAAATTTAGTCCGCGGACGGTGTCAATCCCCAGCGGGCGGGATCGGCGCCGAGCACCTCGCCGGTGCCTTGAATCGAGAGGCGGTAGAACATCTGCACCATCGCCTGCGCCGAGTAGGGCTGGTCGCTGCCCAGCCACCAGACGATGGTCGCCTGGAGCGCACCCCAGAAGTAGTTCGCGATCATCGGCGCGGGGAGGGGCAACGGATGCCCTCGCTTTTCGGCCTTGGTCTCCAAAATGCTTTGAAAGAGACTCGTGAGCTTCTCCTGGAACTGCCGGAAGACGAGCGGGCCGCATTGTCCGTTCATAATGAGGCGATACATCTCCACGTTCTCCCCCGCCAACCGGAACATCAACGCGATGACATCCTCGATGCTGACGCCGTTCGAGGCCAACAGGTGGAGAAAGTGCTGTTCGACCTCCTCCACGACCTCGCCCGTTATCTCATCCTTGCCGACATCGTCGGATGCCAACAGGCGGAGAAATTGCTGCTCGATCTGCTCCGCGACCTCGCCCGTGACCTCCAACAGCAGGTCGTCCTTATCCTGATAATGCGAGTAAAAGGTCGTCCGTCCTACATCGGCGCGCTCGGCGATCTCCTCGACGGTCAGCGTATCGTAGCCGCGTTCCGCGATCAGCGCGACCAGCGCTTCGCCCAATCGACGTCGCGTGCGGCGCACACGACGATCCACTTTATCTGCCATATCTATCTCCAGATGATGCCTGATGATCCACAAAAATATAAAAGACACAGAGTACAATAACGAACAGTGTGTTCATCATAAATCGAATGGCGTTTTAGTCAAATGAGCCACCCCTTCGCGAGAAGAAATGCTGGTTCTTCAGGAATTCGCCGGGTGCAATTTGCCAAGCGCTATTGCGCCTCCCACCCGCAACTCATTAACAACACAGAAAAGGTCTGTGATCCCCACAAATGCGCACTTCTTCGCTGCTTTTAGGGCTGCTTAGGGGTTTATCCGGCAAAATCCAAAAGACCCGAAATGCTTCCCCGTTTATCCGGTCAATCTGCTTTATCTACTGAATAAAAAAGCCTGGAGGTGATGACCTCCAGGCTGATTTTATTAAATTGGCAGACCGAATTGATTAGTGGCAGACGATGTCGCTGATCTTCCACTCGCCGTCCGTGCGGCTGAGAGTGACATCGATGGTGGCGCCGAAGCTCGTCCCGACCGTCAGGTGCGCCGTGTCGCCCTCGACCTCCGCCTCTCCGACCTCGATGGAGGTCGGAATGTCCTGGGCACAGAGGAAGACATCGTAGCCGCCCTTGTCGAAGGATGCGATGATCTCATCGGCCTTGGTCACCATCGCCGCGTCCAAGTACTCGCTCTCCTGATAGGCCTTGTCGACCATCGGGTTGCCCTCGTAATCCAAGTACCAGGTGTAGAAAGCTTCCGTCACGGCCTCCGGCGCCACGGCCGCCCGCGTCTGCTCCTGCGCGCAGCCCGTCAGCACCAACAACAGACAACTCAATCCTACCAATCCGACCGTCCAAATTTTCCGTAGCATCTCCTGTATCTCCTTTAAAGTTTGGGTAAAAGTTTGTGTGAATAGATTCTTGGCTCTTCAGGAATTCGCCGGATGCAATCATACCATCCCCACCCACAACCCAGTGACGACGCGAAAAAGGTCTGTAATCC
The DNA here is from genome assembly GCA_009908585.1 of Chloroflexota bacterium. Taxonomy (GTDB): domain Bacteria; phylum Chloroflexota; class Anaerolineae; order B4-G1; family SLSP01; genus JAAAOZ01. Next base: position 3,244 of record JAAAOZ010000148.1, on the reverse strand, counting down.
CCACAAACACGCAATTCTTGGCTACTTTTAGGGATACAGAGGGGGTTGCCCGGCAAAATCCAAAAGACCCAGATTCTTTAGCTTGGGCGTTTTTTTCGTCCGCGCTACTGATATAACGTCGCAGTTTCGCGGAAGGTTCCTCAAATCACCTGGTCAACTGGGTAGTTTCGGCCAGCAATTGAAGCCTTCCTTGACAACCACACAAGGCCCAAGATAATAGCTTTATGAGCGAAAGCATAGAGATGTACCTCGTCACGATCATACGGCTGCGGGAGGCCCGGGATGAGCCGGTGCCTCTTTCCTCGTTGGCCGACGCCCTCTCAATTTCCAGCGTCTCCGCCAATGAGATGTGTCGCAAACTGCAGGAGCAAGGGTTGGTCATTTACCGCCCTTACAAGGGCGTCACGCTCACGGACGCAGGCGAGCGGCGCGGACGCTTGATTTTGCGCCGCCGGGGCCTCTGGACCGTCTTCCTGACCCAGAGGCTCGGCCTGGCCCCGGAGCGTGCGCATGAGGTCGCCGACAGGTTGGAGCACAGTACGCCGGACGATGTAGCAGATCGCCTCTCCGATTTTCTGGGGAATCCCCGGGTGACGCCATTGGGCACGCCGATCCCCTCGGCCAACACAGAGATTGCTTACCCCGTCGCTGTGCCCTTGACGACAATCACCACCGGGCAGGTGGGACATGTGGCGGAACTGCCATCGGAGGCGACGATCCGCGCGTTTCTGCATCAACATGGGCTACAGGTCGGCACGCCGGTGACGGTGTTGAGCGTCGCGGATTCCGGAGATCGATTGCTGGAGATGGGCGCGGATGATACCCAGCCGCGTCATCTCAGCGTAACCCAAGCGACGGCCACGCATATTTTAGTTATCCCTCAAGCCGATATGATGGAGGCCGTGGATGTGACATGTCCTCCCACAGAGGAAAGTCTCCCCCGCATCAAGTTGATCCCCTTAAGTCAATTGAGCAAGGGAGAGGTCGGCATCATCGTGCGGAACAACAGCCGGGGAGCGCTGCGCCAGCGGCTGTTGGATATGGGCCTCGTAACCGGCGAGAAGATTCGCCTCAAGCATACGGCGCTCTTTGGCGATCCGCTGGAATTCACCCTGAAGGATTATCAAATCTCCCTGCGCAAGGAAGAGGCAGCGGAGATTATGGTGGAAGTGACAACCTGCGCCGCTCCGTGACGGAGTAGTAGCGATTTTCCCGGTCGATCTGCTTCAAATTCCCTCTGGGCTTGTCAATCCTCATAGGCAAAGCGCTCTTTTGTGGTTTGTATCTGTTTAGCTTTATGAGCAGATCAAGGTGCAACGCACTTGAATTGAAATAAAAGTAACGTCTCATGTAGTATATGCCTGGTAATACGCTCAAAAGTGCGTTGCACCTCACAAGACTAAACAGTTACTGTGGTTTTACCCCCTAATCTTTAGGTACCCCTTAAGAATCCCCTTGACAAAGATAAAGCTTGTGATAATATTTAGGCATACCTAATGATATGACCGTTATATATTACAGTCAACCATAACACGGAGGGATGTAATGACGAGGAAGCAGATGAAGCGACTGAGCGATTTGGCGCCGGGTGAATCTGGAACGGTGCGTAAAGTAGAGGGCGACAAGTCCATTCGCCGGCGGATGATGGATATGGGATTGGTGAACGGGGCGGAGGTGCAGGTCAAGCGCATCGCGCCCTTTGGCGATCCCATCGAGTTTATCGTGCGCGGCTACAGCCTCTCGCTGCGCAAATCCGAGGCGCGCGCGATCCACATCGAGACCGCGTGAGGCGCCGCGCATGATGCCCTTAAGGATGGCCCAGCCTGGGGAGACGGTGCAACTGGTCGCCTTGCGAGGCGGCCATCGGATGCGCAGGCGGCTGGCCGATATGGGCCTGACGCTCAATATGCCGCTGCGCCTGGTGCAGCGCAATGGACATGGCCCGGTGATCGTGGACGTGAAAGGGACGCGCTTAGCCATCGGGCAGGGAATGTCTCATCACATTATGGTAGAACCGCTTATACAAACAAAGGAGTAATACAATGACGCAAGCAACTATCGCCTTGGCCGGCAATCCCAACGTGGGAAAGAGCACGGTGTTTAACGCGCTCACCGGCGCACGACAGCACGTCGGGAACTGGCCGGGCAAGACGGTCGAGAAGAAGGAAGGAACATGGGCGTATCAGGGGCAAAATTACACCGTCGTGGATTTGCCCGGCGCCTACAGCCTCACAGCATTCTCAATGGAAGAGATTATCGCGCGCGATTTTATCATCGATGCGCAGCCTGACGCCGTCGTCGTGGTGGTGGACGCGGCCAATTTGGAGCGCAACCTCTATCTGGTCGTGCAGATTATCGAAATGGGCGCGCCGGTGATCGTCGCGCTGAATATGACCGACATCGCCGAGACGAAGGGCCTTAAGATCGACGTGGAGAAGTTGGCGCAGGGGCTGGATGCGCCGGTGGTTCCGACCATCGCGCGCGAGGAGCGAGGCATTGACGATCTGGGCGCCGCCATCGTCGCGGCGCTGCATTCACAACAGGAGGCATAACGATGGCAAAATCACATACAGCGGCTTATACGCGGAACCGGGGATTGGTTGACTACGGCGCCGAGGTGGAGGAGGAAATCGTCGCGCTGCAAGAACTCATCGAGCAGGACGCCGACCTGCTCGAGCGCTACAATCCACGCTGGTTGGCGGTCAAGTTGTTGGAAGAAGATGAGGATATTCAGGCAAAGCTGCACGCATCGGGCAATCACGCGGCGCTGCTCAATCAGACCGAGGCAAGCATCGAGCATCTGCGCGGCGTCTACGGCGACGATGTGGACACCATCATCGCGGATCGGCGCTACGGCTGGATTCACGGCCTGGTGAAAGAGACCGTGCAGCGCCCGGCGGAAGATCGCCTGTCGTTCTCCGATAAAATTGATCGGATCGTGACCAATCGCGTCTTGGGCATTCCCATCTTCCTGGCCCTGATGTGGATCGTCTTCAAGGTCACGACCGACGTGGCCGGCCCCTACTTGGATTGGGTGGATGGCGTCATTGGCGGCCCGATCACCAACTGGGTGGTCGCCATCCTGGGCCTGCTGGGGCTGGGCGGGACGTGGATCGAAAGCCTCTTCGTCGATGGCATCGTCGCCGGCGTGGGCGGCGTGCTGGTCTTCGTCCCCGTGATGATGTCGCTCTATCTGGCGCTCGCGATGCTGGAGGACTCCGGCTACATGGCGCGCGCGGCCTTC
>JAAAOZ010000507.1 GCA_009908585.1 Chloroflexota bacterium | reverse complement strand
GATCCTGAAACCCAGAACAATTTGCGGATTAGGCCGTCCCAAGAAAATAAGTCTCCCAAAAACGGTCAGTTTTCTGAGGAGAAAGCATCAGGTTTGGGAGGTTTTAATTTCTGGAACTACCTTAAGGGAGAGCTCGTTGTAGAGGTTGCTTGTTAACCTTCGCAAGGGTTCGCGTAAATCTCCAAAACCCGATCCTTGCCGGCTAAATCCGGCACAATCCTAATCGAAGCATCTGGAAACGCGGCCTGGGCATACGTCCGGGCCGCGTTCGCTTGTCGCTCTCCGATTTCGATCAGGAGCAGGCCGCTGGGCGCGAGGCGACGCGCGGCTTGCTCCAGCAGGCGGCGGATTGCGCTTAGGCCCTCGGCGCCGGAGAGGAGCGCCAAGCGCGGCTCACGCTGCACGGAGATGGGCAGCGCGGCCCATGCCTCGGCGGCGACGTAGGGCGGATTGCTGACGATCAGATCGAGCGGGCCGTCTACGGCGGAGAGCAGATCGCTCTGGACGAAGGAGACCCGCGCGGCGACGTGATGGCGCGCGGCGTTGGCGCGCGCGATGTGCAGTGCGGCCCGCGAGAGATCGACGGCGCAGATGGGCAGGGCGGGGCGGTGCGCGGCCAGCGCCACTGTGATGCAGCCGGAGCCGGCGCCGACATCGACCGCGCGGATCACCGCTTGCGCAGGCCGGCGCGCGAGCCATGCCAGCGCGATCTCCACCAGCGTCTCCGTCTCCGGGCGGGGGATGAGCACGTCTGGGGTGACGGCGAAGGACAGCCCGAAGAACTCCCGCTCGCCGGTGAGATACGGCAGCGGCGTCCCCGTGGCGCGCTCACACACGTCGCGCTCGTAGGCGGCGCGCTGCGCGGGTGAGAGGGGCATCTCCGGGTGGGCGAGTAGATGCGCGCGGTTCGTTCTAAGGTGGCGGCTTAACAGGAGTTCTGCTTCCAATCGGGGCGTAGCAGTGATCTGCGCCAGGCGGGGGATCGCCCAGCGGAGCGCGGATTTTACGTCGTCACAGGACGAGCTATCGGAGGATGTCGGCACGGCGCAACTCCTTCAGCAGCAGGCGATGGAGCGTCAGGTCGGTGCGGAGGAGCGCGTAGCGCCCGCGATGTTGGCCGGCCAGCTTCCGCAGATCGGCTTGCCAGGCCTCGAAGTGGCGGCGATAGGCCGCCAGCCGCGCGCCATCGACGGTGATCTCTCGCTTGTCCTCGGTCTCTACATCGACCAGCCGGAGATCGCCGTGCAACTCCGGCTCGATCTCCTCCGGCGTGAGCAGATGCAGCAGCGCTACCTCGTGGCCGCGTCCGGCCAGCGCCGTGATGCCCGCCCGCAGGCCCGCCGGATCGTAGCCGTCGGTGAGGAGCAGCAGTAGGCCGGGACGGAAGGGCCGCTGCGCGAGCGCTTTCAGCGCGGCGCCCAGACTGGAGGAGCCGCCGGGTGTCAGCTCGGCGATCCAGTTGGTCCAGCGGGGCACGGCCGCCCGTCCCCGCGCGCGCGGCCACGCCGCCGCGATGGTATCGCCGCGCAACAACACTCCTCGCAGGACGTCGCCGTTTAGTAGCGCGATGGCGCCCAGGGCCGCGCTCAAGCGCTGCGCCATTGACCAGCGCGCCGCACTGGTCTCCATCTCCGCCTCCCAGCCCATCGAGCCGCTGCCGTCGAGCACGACGGTGACGGCTAAATCCTCCTCTTCCTCGAAGAGCCGGACGTAGGGGCGATCTAAGCGCGCGTAGAGATTCCAATCGACGCGCCGGGGATCGTCGCCGGGGGTGTAATCGCGGTAGTCGGCAAACTCGATGCCCGCGCCGCGCCGGGTGGAGCGCCGCTCGCCCCAGGTTCCGCCGCGTCGGCGCCGGTGCGTGACGAAGCGCAGGCGCGAGCAAAGGGAGAGATCATTCTCTAACATGGCGCTTTTCGCAACGTTGCTATCAGATAGAGCTTGAAGCGGCGAAGCATGGGCGCGTCGGTTATTTTTTCAAAAAGCAACGCGCCTCGAAAGAGAAGGGGAGAGAACGCCAGATAGAAGGGGTTGCCCACATATTCACACGCCGTCAATTCCAAGCCGACATTTTGGCCCAGGTGGGTCAGGCGCCGGCCCGTGTTGGCGCGGAAGTGGGTGGGAAAGGATTCGTGGGCGGGACGCCGTAACCAGCGCTCCAATACACTTGATTGGAGTTTTTCGGGCCCCAGCCGACTGGCCAGCGGCACGTAATTGAGGGCGTTGGTTGTGAAGAGGATCGCTTGCCCATTGGGGCGCAGCACCCGTGCTATCTCGCTAAAGACGCGCTGGGGTCGGGCTAGATGTTCCATCACCCACTGGCTGATTAACACATCAAAACTGGCCGCCGCGAAGGGGAGGGTCCCGCCATCGGCCAATAGCGCGTGCGTGACCGTTTGGTTGTGGCGCAAATTGCTGAAGCTGAGATCGATGCCTACACTGCGGCGCGCCTCCTGGATTGCTTCACCGGCCAAGCTATCGCGTCCGCAGCCCAGATCCAGCAGCGCGGTTTCCGGTGTGACCGCCGCCGTGACGAGATCATGATACCGTTGCCCGGCATTTCGAAAATCCGGGTACCAGCGGTCGAAGAGCGCCTGACAGCGCCGGTAAGAGGAACTGGATGTGAAATCGCTCATTGGATTAAAGTCAGGGCTCAGATGTAGCTTCGAGGAGGGCCGCGAGGATGTCGTCGGGTGTGACGCCCTCGGCCTCGGCTTCGTAGGTGAGGATCAGGCGGTGACGCAGGGCCGCCGGCGCCATCGCGTGCAGATCGGAGAGCGCCACATTGTAGCGCCCATCTAACAGCGCGTGCACCTTCCCGCCCCAGATCAACGCCTGGGCGCCGCGTGGACTGGCGCCGTAGCGCACGAAGCGCTGCACCCGCTCCGGCGCCGTCGCGTCGTCGGGGTGCGTGGCGAGTGTCAGGCGGGCGGCGTAGGCGCGCACGGGCGTGGCGATGGGGACGCCGCGCGCTAGAGCCTGCATCGCGCGCACCGTGTCGCCATCCGCCACCGGGGAGACCGTGGGTAGCTCCGCGCCGGTGGTGCGCCCCACGATGTCCGTCAACTCCTCCGCCGTGGGATAGCCGACGTTGACCTTGAAGAGGAAGCGATCTAACTGCGCCTCCGGCAGCGGGTAGGTGCCCTCCAACTCGATGGGGTTTTGGGTGGCGAGCACCAGGAAGGGACGCGGTAGCGCGTGGGTCGTGCCGCCCGCGCTCACCTGGCGCTCCTGCATCGCCTCCAGGAGCGCAGATTGGGTCTTGGGCGTGGCGCGGTTGATCTCATCGGCCAGCAGCAGGTTGGTGAAGACCGGCCCGCGATGGAAGCGGAAGCGGCGCTCACTGGCCTCGGCCACCTCCAGCACGTCCGTGCCGATGATGTCGGCGGGCATGAGATCCGGCGTGAATTGCACGCGGGTGAACTCCAATTGGAGGACGGCGGCTAAGGTGCGCACTAACATCGTCTTGCCCAGGCCGGGCAGTCCCTCCAGCAGCAGGTGACCATCGGCCAGGAGCGCGATCAGCGTGTGACGCACCACGTTGTGCTGCCCGACGATCACGCGCCGGACTTCGTCCTCGATGCGCTGGGCGGTCTCGCGGAATTGACTGGGGGCTAGGTCGGTCATATTCGGGCTCCTCTTCATATCAGTTGAAAGGTACAGGTTGCGAGTTGAAAGTTGGCTTGCAGTCGAACGTCAAAGAGTCTAAAGTCAAAAGGCGGAAAGTCAAAGGGGACGTTTCGTTCGGATGGAAAAAATCGAAAGCGGAGGCTGATCTAGCCCCCGCTGTGATGTGCACGCTTAAAGCCTCATGGTGTGACGGCATGATGGCGCAGGGCTATTTTTCTTTGAAACGCTCCTCCAGTCGTTCCAGCAGTTCAGCGGCTTCGACTAGCTTATCCAACGGATTATCTTTTCCAGTGAAATAGCGATAATCGCACGGCATAATATCTAAATCATCCACGAGCGTTAAATGATGCTTGCGCACGGTAGCGTTAGAGACATCGTAGAATGTTGCCAGATCATCGAGGTTCTCTTCCCGCAAATTAACCTTCATAACGGTGTAATCCAGGGCGGCGGCCCAAGTTTCTGGTTTGGGAATATGGAGCGGTTCTTCACCCAGCGCGATGCGGAATTCCATCCACATCTGGATCGCCGCGCCAATAATCTCCAGCGGCATATTCTTGGATGTCATCTTCTCGGTCATCATGTTTTCGACGGGGTCCATGCCGCTGCCGAATAGCTGCTCGATCCGCTCGGCGACGGGGGAATCGGGCGCCAGGCGCAGGTAATTGGCCAAAGCCCGCAGGGCGCGGTCGAAATCCCCGGACCGCGAGAGGGCCTGCGCCAGGTTCAAGTGGTATTGCGTGTTGGCGGGATCGAACTTCAACGCTGCCTCTAGCTTCTCGACGGCGGTGTCCACGTCCCAGCGATTATATGCTGACATCGCTTCTTCATGCAGGGCCGCTGCTTTTTTACGATCTGCTGAACTTGGGGTTGGGGTCATAGTTTTGCCTCCATCCGTTCATGCCATGGGCTGGGTTAGGCCGTTCCAAGAAAATAATTCTCCCAAAAACGGGGGGTCCGAGAGAAAAGCATCAGGTTTGGGAGATTTTAATTTCTGGAACTACCTTACTGTCCCTTATTATATCAGCTTCGGCCTACCTGCCAAGAGAAGAAGGGGACGTTTTTTGGACGATGGGACAAACGAAGCAGATCCAAGAGAGCTGAGATGTACGAGGTTGCGCGCTAAATGGCGGGTCATACACATCAACCCCAGCTTTGTTTGCCTTGAACACGCTTAAGCAGGTTCTGAGGCAGCGAGAGCGATTTTTCCTGTCGTTCTGCTTCGAAATCCCCGTCCCCGATGGGAAGAGTTGCCGGCATGTGGTATACTTGCTCCCGTGTGATATCCATGACAGGAGCGAATGTCTATGACACCCACAGATCGAATCTTAGACCACCTGAAGTTTTTGTATCCTGACGATGCGGAAGCCGTTTGGGAGCGCTTGAAGGCGCGACTGGCGGCCTTTCAAGCTGCGCACCCAGAGCTTCGAGCGACGGTGCCGCCCGGGGAACGGCTGACCGAGTGCGACGCGATCCTCATCACCTACGGGGATCAGATCACCGAGCCGGAGAGGCCGCCGCTGAGGACGCTGGCCGAGGTGTTGACGGCGTACGCCGAGGGTATCCTCTCCGGCGTTCACATCCTGCCCTTTTTTCCCTATTCGTCGGATGATGGCTTTTCCGTCATCGATTACACCACCGTCCATCCCGACTGGGGCGATTGGGACGACGTGGAGCGCATCGGCGCGCATTTCCGGCTGATGTTCGATGCCGTCATCAACCACATCTCGCGCCAGAGCGATTGGTTCCAGGGCTTCTTAGCGGGCGATCCGCACTACGATGATTTCTTCATCACCGTGGAGGCGGACGTCGATCTCTCCGATGTGGTCCGGCCTCGGGCCAGGCCGCTGCTCACCGCTGTGGCGACGCACGAGCGCGAGAAACTCGTCTGGACGACCTTCAACCCCGATCAGATCGACTTGAACTTCGCCAATCCAGAGGTGTTGCTGCGCATCATCGACGTGCTGTTGTGCTACGTGGATCACGGCGCGGAGATCATCCGCCTGGACGCTATCGCCTATCTCTGGAAGGAGATCGGCACGGGGTGCATCCATCTGGAGCAGACGCATCGCGTGGTGCAGCTTTTCCGCGCGCTCTTCGACCTCGTCGCGCCCAACGTGATGATCATCACCGAGACCAACGTGCCGCACGCGGAAAACATCTCCTACTTCGGCGATGGCACCAACGAGGCGCAGATGGTCTATCAGTTCTCGCTGCCGCCGTTGGTGCTGCACGCCCTCGCGCGCGGCGACGCCTCCTATCTCACCACGTGGGCCGCCGGGCTGACGGGCGATCTGCCCTCGAAGCAGACGACGTTCTACAATTTCCTGGCCTCGCACGATGGGGTGGGCGTGCGTCCCGTCGAGGGGATTCTGCCGCCGCCGGAGGTGCAATGGTTGGCCGAACGGACCCAGGCCCACGGCGGTTATGTCTCCTACAAGACGAACGCCGACGGCTCGAAAAGCCCCTATGAGTTGAACATCTCCTATTTCGACGCCCTCTCCGATCCTCGGAGCGCGGAACCGCTGGGGCTTCAGGTGCGCCGCTTCATGGTCTCGCAGGCCATTATGCTGGCGTTGCAGGGCGTTCCCGCGATCTACGTTCACAGTCTATTCGGCTCGCGCAACTACCCCGAAGGCGTCGAGGCGACGGGGCGCTATCGCTCCATCAACCGGGAGAAATTCCGCCGCGCCGATCTGGAGGCCGCGCTGGCTGATCCAGGCGACGTGCGGGCGCGCGTCTACACCGCGTATCGCCGGCTGCTCGCGGTGCGGCGCGAACATCCCGCCTTCCATCCTGTGGGCGCGCAAGACGTACTGGACTTCGGGCCGGCGGTCTTTGCCCTGGCGCGCTCGGCGCCCGACGGCAGCGAGGGGTTGCTCTGCCTCCATAACGTCACCGGGCAAGCGCAGGAGCTCGCGCTTCCTTCCGACGTCACATCCTTGCCCCTGCGAGACATTATCCGGGGGAGGATCTACGGTCAGGAGAGCGTGATCCTGGCGCCTTATCAGATCCTCTGGCTGCGGCCGGAGTCGTAGAAGATGGAATACTTTCGATGGAAGAGGATCTTAACGCAAGGGCGCAAAGCTCCCGTTTTTTGACCCTCTGACTATGCGACTAAGGACTAACTGACTACCTCACGAGGAGACCTATGAACCACGACTCATCCTGCATCGGCTTCATCTCCACCCGCTTTGCCGGCACCGACGGCGTCTCGCTGGAGACAGCGAAATGGGCCGCGATACTGGAGGAGATGGGCCATCGCTGCTGTTACTTCGCCGGGGAGTGCGACCGTCCGGCGGATCGCTGCTACGTCGTGCCGGAAGCGCATTTTAATCATCCGCGCATTCAGGCCATCAGCGCCGATCTGTTCGACGATTATGTGCGCCAGCCGGAGACCTCCCAGGCGGTCACGGCGCTCAAGGCGGATCTCAAGGAGCATCTCGACCGCTTCTTGGATCACTTCTCGCCGGATCTGCTCATCGTCGAAAACGCCTTCGCCATTCCCATGAACGTGCCCTTGGGCCTCGCACTGATGGAGGTCATCGCCGAGACCCAGATCCCCACCATCGGCCATCACCACGATTTCGCCTGGGAGCGCCAGCGCTTCGCCGTCTCCGCCGCGCAGGATTATCTGCAAGCCGCCTTCCCGCCCACGCTCCCGTCCATTCGCCACGTCGTGATCAACTCGGCGGGCGAGCGCCAACTGGCCCTGCGCCATGGCGTCAGCTCTGTGCTGATCCCCAACGTGATGGATTTCGAGACGCCGCCGCCCGCGCCCGACGGCTACGCCGACGATCTGCGCGCTGTGCTGGGCATCGATCCCGACGCCTACCTCATCCTGCAACCGACGCGCATCGTGCCCCGCAAGCGCATCGAGCAGGCCATCGAGTTGGTCCGGCGCCTTGACCTGCCAGCAGTCCTGCTCATCTCCCACGCCGGCGGCGACGAGGGCGCCGAGTACGAGGCGTATCTGCGCGATTACGCGGCCTTTATGGACGCGCCGGTGATCTTCGCCGGCGAGCGGATCGATCATCGGCGCGGGCGGACGGCGGACGGGGAGAAGATCTACAGTCTGGCCGACGTTTACCAGCAGGCCGATCTCGTCACCTACCCCTCGGCCATTGAGGGCTTCGGCAACGCCTTCCTGGAGGCGCTCTACTATCGCCGGCCCATTGTGACCCACATGTACTCCGTCTTCAAGACCGACATCCTGACCAAGGGCTTCGAGGTGATCCACTTCGCGGATTACCTCGATGAGGCGACGGTGCAGGCGGTGCGCAATCTGTTGCAAGATGCGGAGACCGCCGCCGCGATGGTGGCGCATAACTTTGAATTGGGGAAACGTCACTATTCGTATCGCACGCTTCGTCGTCGTCTGGTCGCGCTGCTGGATGACGCTTTGGTTTTGGACTTTACATAAAGCGGGTTTTTGCTGAAATGATGGACTCATAGTAAAATGAAAGTGAGTCTTTGAGGAGGAAGCCAATGGAACAAGCTATGGAAAGAGCTGTATTGTTGGATGAGAAAGGGCGCATCTTGATACCGGCAGCACTAAAGCGGCGACTTGGATTGTTGCCGGGGATGCATCTCGTTGTTGAACCAGGAGAAGAGGAAAGCGTGCGCCTCCGAGTTGAATCGAATCTACCTCAGCTTGTCGATAAGGGTGGGATCTTGGTGGTTGCGAGTCAAACTTCTGCTGAGGAGCAAAGTGATGCGTTCATGAGCGATTGGACAGACATCACCCGCAGAGAACGAGATCGTCGAGTTTCTCCTTCGCCATAGCGAATATAGGTTCTTGTTGACATCGGAGACCGGGGCGTGGCATTGGCCTCGGTCTTTTTTATTGACATGGCGTTGCTTTATGGTATGATTTATGTAGTAAATTTAGCACTCAATCGAAAGGAGTGCTAAATTCGTGGTGATAAGGCCGTTCCAAGAAAATAAACCTCCCAAATATAAGCGATTTTCCGAGAGAAAAGCATCTGGTTTGGAAGGTTTTAATTCCTGGAACTACCTAAGACGGGTCTCAAATCAGGCCAAATAGGGTGGGAACAGAGGCTATGGCAGACGCCGCAGCATCGGAGCAACTGACGGCGCGACAGGCGCGCTTGTTGCGCTTGATCGTGCAGGAATATGTGCGGACGGCGGGCGAGGTCGCCTCGCGGACGTTGGTGGAGCGCTATCAGTTGGACATCAGCCCGGCGACGGCGCGCAACGAGATGGCGCGCCTGGAGGAGTTGGGCTATCTTCACCAGCCGCACACCTCGGCGGGGCGCCGCCCGACGGAGGTGGGGTTCCGCTACTTCGTGGAGCGCCTGATGGAGGAGCAATCGCTGCCGCCGATGGAGCAACGGATGATCACGCACCAATTCTATCAGGCGCGGGATCGTGTGGAGGAATGGTTGCCGTTGGCCTCGACCGTGCTGGCGCGCTCGGCGCAGGGGGCGGCGGTCGTCACGGCGCCGCGCACCACCCGCGCGATCTACAAGCATGTGGAGTTGATCGTCACGCACGGGCGCGTCGTCCTGCTGATTTTGGTGCTGGAGGGCGGATCGGTGGAGCAGCGGATGCTCTCGCTCGCGGAGCCGATGAGCCAATCGGCGCTGCGAGAGGCCGCGGATCGCCTGAATCAGGCCTTCGCGGGCTGCGGCGTCGAGGAAATCGCGGCACAGATCTCGGAGCTGCCGGCGTTGGAGCAGAGCATTGCGCAGCTTATCACCGCGATGATGGGCAAGGTCGCGCAGGAACCTTCGAGCGAGATCTATTATCACGGCCTTTCGCGGCTGCTTCAGGAGCCGGAATTCGCCGAGGATGATTACGCCTCGACCGGCGTGGTGCAGGTGATGGAGGAGCGCAGTCTCTTGCAGGCGGTGCTCTCCGAGACGCTGACGCCGGCGGTGGGCATGGGCAGCGTGCGGGTCATCATCGGCGGGGAAGGCCGATGGGACGAACTGCGCGCGTGCAGCATGATTCTTGCTCGCTACGGCGTGCACAAATATGCCACGGGCACGCTCGGCGTCGTCGGCCCGATTCGGATGCGATATGGGCGAGCGGTCTCCGCCGTGCGCTTCGTCGCCGATCTGCTGGGCGAGCTGGTCTACGAGACCTATCAGCCCGGCGCGCACGATGTCTTCGCGGAGGTGGAGGTTGAGCCGCCGCCCTCGAAATGAGAAGGTTTTTTGGGTTACAAAGCGTATTGCGTAATGCGTATTACGTAAAGTGCTTATGATAATTCTCATTCTGTAGAAGAGGAATAAGCTATGGAGGGAGATATGACGGACGAGAAGAAAAATGAGAAATTAGATAAAGTTACTGAGGCTGAGTCGGATAACGATGAGCGCGCCGACGTGGCGCCCGTTGAAGAATCGGCGACAGAAGAACCGGCGACACAAGAGCCGACGGCAGAAATAGAAGACGTCGAGGAGAAAGAAGAAGCTGCCGAGGAGAGCGCCGAGGCGTTGACGGAAAGGATCGAGGCGCTGGAGGCGCAGGTGCTCAAACTGGAGCAACAGGCGCAGGAATACAAGGTGGGATGGCAGCGCTCGCAGGCTTCTTTTGTCAACTATCGCAATCGGATGGAGACGGATAAAGAGACGTGGCGACGGCGCGCCACCGCCGATCTGCTCAAGGAGTTCTTGCCGGTGCTGGATGACTTCGAGCGCGCGTTCCAAGCGTTGCCGGCGGTTCTGGAGCGCCTTTCGTGGTTAGATGGCATCCGGCTGATCGAACGTAAAGTACGCAATGTGTTGAACGCCGTCGGCGTCGAGCCGATTCCCGTCGAGCCGGGCGCACCCTTTGATCCCCAAGTGCACCAGGCGGTGATGCAACAATCCTTAGCGGGCTTCGAGGCGGATCAGATTATCGCCGAGGTTCAGAAGGGCTACATGTTGGACAATCTCGTGCTGCGCCCGTCGCTCGTCGTCGTCGCGACCGAGCCGCCTGTTATCGAAGAAGAGAAGCAAGAGGAAGCAGAGCAAGCAACGGACGCGACAGCATCGACATCCGAAACAGACTCCCAAACAGAAGAGGAAGCATAAGAAGTTTCAGCCTTTCATTTCCTGGGGAACGCCATCAATTGGATGGTGTTCCTCTTGCCCTTGTAAATTTTGACGGCCTGGAACTTCGGTAGTTATAAATGTGAGGTTTTTTTTATGAACAACGATTATTATCAAGTATTAAATGTAGGCAAGAACGCCAGCCCGGAAGAGATCAAACGGGCGTACCGCCGGCAGGCGCGACGCTATCATCCCGATGTCAATTCAAAGCCGGATGCAGAGGAGCGCTTCAAGGAGGTCAATCAGGCCTATGAGGTGCTCTCCGATCCAGAGAAGCGCGCGATGTACGACCGCTACGGCGCGGATGGGCCGCCGGGATTCAACGGCTTCAGTGGCTTTGGCTCGCGTGATCCGTTCGACATTTTCAATGAGTTCTTCGGCGGGTTCGCCGGCTTTGGATCGAGCGGCGGTCGCTCGCGCCCGCGCC
>JAAAOZ010000396.1 GCA_009908585.1 Chloroflexota bacterium | reverse complement strand
GATGACGGCCAGACGGCGGAGATCTTGCGTCAGACGGGGTGGGATGGCGCGCTCTATCACGGGCCGGGCGATTATCTGATGGCGGTCGATGCGAATCTGGGCTACAACAAGGTCAATCCCTACATCGAAGAGCGCCTGTCTTATACGGTGGATCTGAGGCTGCCCCGTCATCCTAAGGCGACCTTAGCGCTGCACTATCAGCATCTCGGCCCGCAGCAGGAGGGCTATTGCTATCACTTTGAGAAGCCTCGGAATTACACCTACGATCACCGGATGGAGCAGTGCCACTGGAACTACGCGCGCGCGTATGTGCCGGAGGGCAGTCGTCTGTTGAGCGCGACCCCCCATCCGGTGCCGGGGCGGATGTTGGCCAGTGGCAAGAGTCGTGGGGGGGAGCCGGAGGTCATCCCGCAGGAGTCGGGCAAGACGGTCTTCGGGACTTTCTTCGTGCTCAAGCCGGGGCGACGACACGAGGCGCGCTTTACCTACAGCTTGCCCTCGGAGGTGATGGCGCAGGAGGAGGATGGCGATGTGTGGCATTATCGCCTCTACCTCCAGCGCCAGGGGGGGAAAGAGCCGACGCCGGCCCAGATCACCGTGCTGCTGCCGCGACAGGCGACGGTGTTGGAGAGCGCGCTGCCGCCAGCGCAGATCGAGGAGGGGCGGGTGACCTACGAGTTGCAGCTTCGCACGGATGTGATGTTGGAGCTGCGATTCCGGGCTGCCGGCTCGAATCGATAAAAAGACGGTAATTGTTCTATCCGCCCGACACCTCTTAGCTCACGGATAACCACGGATTAACGCAGATATTTTGGTCTTAAACTCGTCCAAACATCGACGTCAGTCGATCTTCAACACGAGTTCCGGCTCTTCCCCGTAGTACGCCCCGGTTCTTTTGAATCCCACGCGCTCGTAGAAGCCGAGCGGACTTGCTGCGCCTAGCCCGCAGCTTGTGTACAGTTCCGGGATGCCCAGCGCACGCAGATGGTCGATCAGCCGGGCCATCGCTTGCGCGCCGTAGCCGCGCCCCTGGAATTCCTTCGCGATCATCAGCCGCCAGAGGAAGACGCCGGGGCAATCGATGCCGTCATCGTAATCGGAGCCGAAATGCAGCATGATGAAGCCTACAAGCTCGTCATCTGCGTGGATGGCTCGCAGCCAGGCCTGCTCGGAGACGTGCGCCTGGGCGATGGAGACGGCGTTGTCCGCTACCATCTCGCGTTGTGGGGCGGGCAACGGGGTCTTTTGGGTTTTGCCGGGTAACCCCCTCAGTATCCCAAAAAGTAGCCGAGAATTGCGTGTTTGTGGGGATTACAGACCTTTTTCGCGTCGTTACTGGGCTGTGGATGGGGATGGTATGATTGCATCCGGCGAATTCCTGAAGAGCCGGGCAACGAAGCGCTGAGCCGACATACGTCCAGCACGGTCGCCGCCGTGATCCGCCTGAAGTGAATATCTATCGAGGATGAGGGCGTAGTTACCCTTCCTTTTGGTTTTTCTGCTTGGATTTTTGAGTTGTGACGGGGCCTAAAAAACAATGAGCGCATGGAAGTGAGATCATCCATGCGCTCAAAAGGTGGTCGGGGCGCGCGGATTTGAACCGCGGACCTCACGGACCCGAACCGTGCGCGCTAAACCAAGCTGCGCTACGCCCCGAACGCTTCGCATTATACCGTACTTCGCTGGATTGGCAAGTTTGAGTTTGGAAGGTGAATCTCTCTATGTGATGTAGTTTTGGCCCTTCGATACTGAATGGCTAAAAACGGCCCAGGGCGCTGTGCAACAGCGCCCCTTAGGCCGGCGCCGACTGTTTCATCTGGCTTGAGGACGGTTCAGCGGATGGGGAGGTGGTGGGGCGCCCAGCGGCGAAGTCGTGATCGGGGAGGATGTCCTCGGCGTTGCGCACCATCGGGTTGAGGTAGCCGGCCAGCGCCAGCAATGCGCCGACGATCCCGCCCAAGAACATCATCAGGGCCATGCCCGCGCCCGGCCCGGTGCCGATGAGGCCGCCAAAGATGGGCGCCAGTCTGCCGCCGGGCATCATCGCCGGCTCGAAGAAGGTGTCGGCCACCGGCCCGATCCAGAGCATCGCGAACGAGGTGGGGAACTGGGCGATTAAGCGCCGGGTGGAGAAGACGCGCCCCTGCACGTCGGGTGGGACTTTGGCCTGCCAGATGGCCTGGTTGGCGCCGTTGACGATGGGCAAGAAGAAGGAGACGAGGAAATAGGCGACGGCCCAGATGGGCAGCGCCTGCCCAATCCCCAACAGACTCTGACCAAAGATGCGCAGTGCGACCAGGCCCAGTAGCACGCCGTGGATGCGACGGCGCGGACCGCCCCACACGCTGAGCGCCAATCCCCCCACCAAGCCGCCGACCGCGCCGATGGACATCACGGAGCCAAGCAGCAATTCGTTGTTGCCCGTGCGCGCTAAGATCATCGGCGAGAGCAGCACCACCAAGGCCGGGTAGCTGAAGAGGTTCTTGGAGAAGAAGACCAATTGAATCCCCAGCAGACTGGGTCGTTCTAAGATGTACCGGAAGCCATAGCGAATTTCCTGCCAGAGATTGCCCTGTCCCTCGCGTCCGGCGGCGGAGACCTTAGGTTTGGGAATTAGGATGAAGAGGAGGGCGCCCACGGCGACTACGCAGGTGGCGATGTCGATGAGCATCACGCCGTCGATGCCGATGATGTGGATGAGGCCGGCGGCCAAAATGGGGCCGAAGATGCTCGATGCCGGGCCGGTCAGCCACATCATGCCGTTGGCGCGCGCGTAGTGGCGCTTGGAAACCATCGTCGTGATCGCGGCGGAGTAGGCGGGGAACTGGAAGGCGGCGAAGATCCCGTTGAAGGCGTTGGCGATGTAGAGGTGCCAGATCGCGAGGTTGCCGCTCCAGAAGAGGAGCAGCAGGGTCAGCGTGGAGAGCGCTGCCGCGATGTCGCTGAGCATCATCACCAGCTTGCGATTCCAGCGGTCGACCAAAGCGCCGGCGATCGGGCACAAAAAAATGGTCGGCGCGAATCCAAAGAGCGTGGTCAGAGAGAGTGAGGTCGCTTGGCCGGTCTGTTCCCACGCCCACAGACTGACCGCAAAGGTTGTCATCTGGCTGCCCAGCAACGAGACGATTTGTCCGATGACGACGATGGTGAATGCTTGGATGCCTTTGGGACGTTGGATGTTCATTCTCATACTCCTTGTGCAGGCTTGTGAGGTATGTTGTCTAACCGTAATTATACTTTTATTCTCGCACAAACGCGATAAAAAGCAACCCCGCAAGGTGAATCAGAACCTGGCGGGGTTGGACTGCCGATTAGATTTCTGTCGACGCATTTTATGTGAGTTCGGTCAACTCTCCTGTGGCTGTGTAGATGATGCGCTCGCAGACATTGGCGACGCGATCCGCCGCGCGCTCCAGGTTATGGGCCACCCACAACAGGTAGTTGGCCTGTTCCAGGCAACTGGGATCGGCCAGGATGTAGGTCATCAACTCGCGATAGACCTGGTCGTAGAGGCCGTCTACCTCATCATCGGATTTGGGAATCTCGTAAGCTGCCTCGGTGTCCAAGCGCACGAAGGCGTCCAGCGCCCGGTGGAGCATCGAGCGGGCTTTCTCTGCCATCTGTGGGACATCGATGAGGGGTTTTAGTAGAGGCTGATCCCCGATGAGGCAGTTGACCTTGGCGATGCCCTTAGCGTAATCTCCGATGCGCTCCAACTCGGTGCTGATTTCCATCATCGCGCCGAGGATGCGCGCATCGCGGGCCATTGGTTGGTGAAGCGCGATCACCGTCATCGCGTGATCCTCGATGGCGAATCGTAGTTCGTTGATCCGTTTATCGTGTTCGATCAAGCGTTTGGATCCTTCCATATCGCGCTGTTTGAGGAGGTCGACCGACGTGATGAGCGCATCTTCGACCATGCTGCCCAACTTCAGGACTTCATCTTTGAGACTTTGCAACTCGCGATCTAATGTTTCTCGGGGTTTAGCTTGCATTATTCTGCTCCCTTCAAGGTGAACTTTAGGTCAGAGACCGCACCCGTTTCGTCTGGCTCATCTGGCTTCCAATTCGCTACGAATACCACAACCCGCTCGCGAATAGCATCACGAATCACGCGGAAAGCAGCGCGCTTCTCTTCAGGCGTGCCTTCGACGGCGGCCGGATCGGGAAAGCCGATGTGCTCGACACTGCCGCTGCCCAACCAGGTGGGGCAATTCTTAGCTGCATTATCGCAGACGGTGATGACTAAGTCAAATGTGGCGTGACGGAACTCTTCGACGGATTTGGAGGTTTGATCGGAGATGTCGATCCCCAATTCCTGCATTACCTCGATAGCTTGTGGATGGACGTAGCCCGATGGTTGGGTCCCGGCGGAGGAGGCGGTCCATTGATCGCCCAGCAGATGATTGATCAATCCCTCCGACATCTGGCTGCGCGCCGAGTTGCCGGTGCACAGAATAAGGACGTTGCGCTTTCCGTTTTGTGATGTCATCCAAACCTCCCGGTGATGTAATCCTCCGTGCGCTGATCGCTGGGATTGGTGAAGATCTTCTTGGTGTTATCGAACTCGACCAAGATGCCGGTGCGGCTCTCATCGGTATAGAAGAAGGCGGTATAGTCGGAGACGCGACCGGCTTGCTGCATATTGTGGGTGACAATGACGATGGTATAGTCCTCTTTTAGTTCTCGGATCAACTCCTCGATGCGCAAGGTGGCGATGGGATCTAGCGCCGAGGCCGGCTCATCCATCAGGATGACATCCGGCTCTACGGCCAAGGCGCGCGCGATGCAAAGTCGCTGCTGCTGCCCGCCGGAAAGCGCCAGCCCCGACTTGCCCAGATCGTCCTTTACCTCGTCCCAGAGCGCGGCCCCGCGTAAACTCCGTTCCGCGATCTCATCGAGCTTATCGCGGTCGCGCAGGCCGTTGACGCGCGGCCCGTAGGTGACGTTATCGTAGATCGATTTGGGGAAGGGGTTGGGGCGTTGGAAGACCATGCCTACCCGGCGTCGCAACGCGACGACATCCATATTGAAGATGTTTTCCCCTTCCATCGAGATCTCCCCATCCGTGTGCACACCGGGGATCAGATCGTTCATCCGATTGAACGCGCGCAGGAAGGTGCTCTTGCCGCATCCCGAGGGGCCGATGATGGCGGTGACTTGGTTCGCTGGGATTTGGAGGGAGATATCGTCCAGCGCTTGAAAATTACCATAGTATAGATCAAAATTTTGTGTTTCGAGTTTTATTTCAGATCCTGTCATGCTTCACCTCTCATGCTCTGGTTCAACCGATGGGATAGATAGTTGATGGCCAGATTGATTAATATAATGGAAACGACCAGCACGGCCCCGGTGCCCATTGCTTTGTCGAAGGCGGCGGTGTCGTTGGCCAGATAATAAAGATGGAGCGCCATCGTGCGCCCGCCGGAGGTCAGGAAATCGCGGAAGTGGAGGATGGGCGAGGGGGGCATATAATAGCTGCCGCCCAATGTGACGTAGAAGACGGCGGTCTCGCTGACGATGCGCCCGACGCTCAGGACAACTCCGGTGATGATGCCGGGCATCGCGGCGGGAAGCACCACGCGCCAGTTGGTCTGCCATTGCGTCGCGCCCAATGCCAAGCTGCCCTCGCGATAGGGGCGGGGGACGGTCAGCAGCGCTTCCTCGGTCGTGCGGATGATGACCGGCAGCACCAGGCAGGCGCCGGAGAGTGCGGCGGCGATCATCGAAAAGCCGAATTTCATCGTTGTGACGAAGAGGGCGTAGCCAAACAGGCCGAAGATAATCGAAGGGACGCCGGCCAAGGTCTCCACGCCAAATCGGATCACAGAGATGAGATGGGCTTGCCAACCGCTCGTTCCCTGCATCTCGCCGGCGTATTCCACCAGGTAGATGCCGGCGCCCACGCCCAACGGTGCGGCGATGAGAATGGTCAATCCCACCAGATAGATGGTGGCCACGATGGTGGTGGACATCCCGCCCTCACCGGAAAGCCCGCCCTTCGGACGGGTGGTCAAGAAGGCCCAGTCGATGACCTGTGCGCCTTCCAAGAGCACGTACCCGACGACGGCAATCAGCACGAGGACGGCGACGGCCCCGGCGGCCCATAGCACACCAAACGCGATTTTTTCGGTCAAACGGCGTTTAGCCAGATGCGCTTCGGCCTCCGATTGGGTTTGCTGCCAAGCGACATCCTGCGTTGTGTTAACCATAGTTTCCTCACTCTCCTCGTTCATGCGTGCCGTTCCTTCATCAGCATCCGAGCGGCGATGTTGACCAGCATAATGAGCATAAACAAGATCACGCCGGTCGCGAAGAGGGCGCTTTCGTGCACACCGGTCGCGTAGCCGATCTCGACGGCGATGTTGCCGGTCAGCGTCCGAGCTTGGCGCAGGAAGATGGTGATTGGATTGTCGTTGAGCGGCTTGGGCAGGACGACCGAGTTCCCGATCACCATAATCATCGCCATCGTCTCGCCCAGGGCGCGCCCAACGCCCAAGATGATGCCCGCGATGATGCCAGATCGGGCGGCGGGGAGGATCACGCCGGTGATGGTCTGCCAGTGCGTGCTCCCCAGCGCGAAGGCGCCCTCTCGATAGGATTGCGGCACTGCGCGGATGGCATCCTCGGCGATGTTGGTGATGGTCGGGAGGATCATCACGGCCAACACAATCGAGGCGGAGAGCAGACCGTAGCCGGAGTTGCCCGGCACGGGGATTTGGCGCACCATGGGGACCAAGACGACCATCCCCACCAGGCCGTAGACCACGGAGGGGATGCCGGCCAGCAATTCGACCGCCGGGCGCACGATGGCGCGGACATTATCCGGCGCCACTTCCGCCAGGAAGATGGCGCAGCCCAGCGCGAAGGGCACACCAATCGCGATGGCGCCAATCGTCACCAGCACCGAGCCTAAGATCATCGCCAAGATGCCGTACTGATCCTGGCCGGGGCGCCAGACCGTGCCGCTCAACATCTGGCCCACCCCGATGGTTTGGAAGGCTTCTAAGCCCTCGCGCAGCGTGAAGACCGCGATGAGGAAGAGGATAAAAACAGAGAGCAAGGCACAGACAAGTAAAATATATTTGATGGATCGATCCACTAGGTAAGTTAGCTTCATAATACTTCCTTATCCACTATTTGCTTCACATACTTAATTTTCAAAAGGCGGGACGTGGCAATACCGCGTCCCGCCTTAATTTTACAGAATTTAGCTAACTATTCAATTGGGATGTAGCCTTCATCGGCGACGATGGTTTGCCCTTCGTCACTGAAGATGAAGTCAAGCCAAGCCCCCGCGATATCACTAGGCTCGCCATTGGTCATCATATTCAGCGGGCGAACGACGGGGTAGCTGCCGTTGGCGGCGTTGGCCGCGGTGGGCGCTGTGCCGTCGATCTTCAATGCTTTGGTGGTGTCATCCAAGTAGCCGAAGGAGAGATAGCCGATGGAGAAGGGGGTGCTGGCGACGGTGGTGCGCACCGAGCCGTTGGAGGGCTGGAGGATCGCCGTATCGACGATCAGATCCTCGCCCATCACCATATCCTCGAACGCGGCGCGGGTGCCGGAGCCTTCCTCACGGGAGACGACGATCATCATCTCGTCGGGGCCGCCAACCTCGTTCCAGTTGGTGATCTCGCCGGCGAAGATGTCGTTCACTTGCTCTAACGTCAACTCATCAACGGGCACGTCGGGGTGCACGGCGATGGCGATGCCATCATAGGCGATGGCGAAGGGTTGCAGATCAGTATATTCTTCTAATTCGGAATCCTTAACCGTGCGAGAGGCCATCCCCACATCGACGGTATCCTGCCCGGCGGATTTGACGCCGACGCTGGAACCGCCGCCCTGCACGTCGATCTTGACATCGGGGTTATCGGCCATAAACGCTTCCGCGAACAGTTCAGCCAAGGGCTGCACTGTGGTCGAGCCGGCAACGCTGATCTCGCCGGATGCGCCGCCACTCTCGTCACCCTCGTCAGAAACTGGGATGAAGCCTTCATCGGCGACGATGGCTTGCCCTTCTGCGCTCATAATGAAGTCGATCCAGCCTTGCACAACGTCGCTGGGCTTGCCGTTGGTCATCATATTCAGCGGGCGGACGACGGGATAGCTGCCGTTGGCGGCGTTGGCCGCGGTGGGCGCTGTGCCGTTGATCTTCACCGCTTTGGTGGTGTCATCCAAGTAGCCGAAGGAGAGGAATCCGACGGAGAAGGGGGTGCTGGCGACGGTGGTGCGCACCGAGCCGTTGGATGGCTGCAAAATTGCCGTATCGACGATCACATCCTCGCCCATCACCATTTCCTCGAACGCGGCGCGGGTGCCGGAGCCTTCCTCGCGGGAGACAACGACCATCATCTCGTCGGGGCCGCCGACCTCGCTCCAGTTGGTGATGTTGCCGGCGAAGATGTCGTGGACCTGCTCAATCGTCAACTCATCGACGGGCACGTCGGGATGCACGGCGATGGCGATGCCATCATAGGCGATGGCGAAGGGATTTAAATTGGGGTATTCTTCCAACTCAGAATCCTTCACTTTGCGGGAGGCCATCCCCACATCGACGGTGTCCTGCCCGGCGGATTTGACGCCGACGCTGGAACCGCCGCCCTGCACGTCGATCTTGACGTCAGGATTATTGGCCATATAGGCCTCGGCAAACAACTCGGCCAGCGGCTGCACCGTGGTCGAACCGGCCACGCTGATCTCGCCGCCCGTCTCTGCCGGGGCAGCTTCCTCAGTTGGATCTTGTGGTTCCGAGGTCGGCTCAGCCGTACCTCCACCACAGGCCGTGACAATCAGGGCCACCAACAAAACAAAACTTAACCATAAACGACGCATCTCTTTGCTCCTCCTTGTGAAAAGTTTAATAGGTTACTATTCGTCTCATCATACATTGCCCATCGTAACATGCGTCGTTTAACGGCTTTTCAAAGGAAGGTTAAGAGTTTGTTAAAGATCACGGGTCTTTTGGATTTTGCCGGACAACCCCCTAAGCGGGCTCTAAAAGCAGTGAAGATGTGCGTGTTTGTGGGGATCACAGACCTTTTTGGCGTCGTTACTGGGTTGCGGGTGGGGGGCGCTAATAGCGCTTGGCAATTGTGCCCGGCGAATTCCTGAAGAGCCAAGATCACTTTCGTTTGAGTCGGCTTCGAGCCGACTTGAGCTTTTAGCCCGCGATTTATCTGCGGGTGTGGGGTGACAAAACTCACTTTCTGCTATGGCGCGAACGGCAGCGAGAAGAAGAAAGTGCTGCCGATGCCCTCGGTGCTTTCGGCCCAGATCTGGCCCCGATGGCCTTGGACGATGTGTTTGGCGATGGACAAGCCCAGGCCCGTCCCCTCGTCGGCGCGGGCTTGATCGGTCTTGTAGAAGCGCTCGAAGATGCGAGCCAGATCATCGGCGGGGATGCCCACGCCGGTGTCGGTCACGCCGATGATGATGTGTTCTTCCTTTTTGTGTATCTGCGCGAAGAGCGTCACCGCGCCGTTGGGCGGCGTGAATTTAATCGCGTTATGAAGTAGATTGGTGATGACCTGATGGATGCGTTGCGCGTCGGCCATCACCAGGGGGATATCTTGTGAAGGAATCTTCATCTGGAATATGAGCTTCTTATTCTGGGCTTGGGGACGCATTCGCTCGAATGGCTTTTGGACCAACACCTTCACCGGCGTCGGCTTGATCTCCAGCGGCACCTTGCCCGATTCGATGCGCGAAAGCTCCAGCAACTCCTCCACCATCTGCGTGAGCGCGTGCAGCTCATTTTCCATGTGGGATAAAAAGCGCTGCGCCGTGACCGGCTGCTCGATGGCCCCATCCTGGAGCGTCTCCACGACCAAAGAGAGGGAGGCCAGAGGCGTGCGCAATTCGTGGGAGATGTTGCTGATGAAATCGCGCCGCACCGTCTCCAGCCGGCGAATCTTCGTCAGATCCTGAAGGATGACTAAGATGCGTGAGGTTTCCATATGCGTGATCGGCGTGGCGATGGCTTGGAGGAAGGCGCCGCCGGGCCCGGTCTCCAGGGTCGCGATCTGCTCGCTGTTGCTCTGGTAGCAGCCCTGCCACAGTTCGATCAACTGGTGATGATGGACGAGTTGGGCGAAGGTGCTGCCGATGACCTCTTTATCCCTATCGATATGAAGAATCTGGCGGGCCGCCGGATTGATGCCCGTCACTGTGCCGTGGATGTCCGTGATGATCGCGCCATCGGCCATATTGTTCAGCACGGCGGAGAGGCGCGCGCGCTCACGGCCCAGGCGGGCGACCTGATCTCGCAGTTGATCGGCCATGTGGTTGAAGGCGCGCGTGAGCTGTCCGATCTCATCCTGGGTGAGGGGCAACATCCGCGCGCCGAGATCGCCCTCCGCCATCTGCTCGACCACGTGGATAAGCTGGCGGATCGGCTGCACCACGCGTGATGCGATGTAGGTGTTCAGCGCGATGGCCAGCAGCGCGATGACCAACCCGGTCGCTATAATCGTGCGGCTCAACCGGCGCACGTTCTCTTCGATGCGGTTGAGCGGGAAAGCGATGCGGACAAAGCCCAAGATCTCACCGCGCGCCACCGGCACAGCGGCGTACATCACCTCCGCGTTTTGTAGGCGGCTGAAGCGGATCGCGACGCCTTCGCCCTCCTCGATGGCCGCTTGAATTTCGGGGCGAAGACGCTGATTGCCCATCGTCGTCGCATCGGCGTGGGATTCACCCAACACCGTCCCGTCGGCGCCGATGATGGTGACCCGCTCGCCGGAGATGATGCCCCACTGGCGCGCCTGCGCCTCGATCACGGACAGATCCGGCGCGTCGGGGGCCAACATCGCCTCCGCGATGCTGCTCGCGATCAATTTTGCCTCGGCCAGCAGATGCGATTCCAGATCAACCAGGCGAATATCGCGCACGTAATTGGAGAGGTAGAGCGTTACCCCCAGCGTGATGACCAAAATAGTCATCGCGTACGGTATCGTAATGCGCCATCGAATGGATGAGAACATAATCGACCTCGTTAAATAGGCATAGGTCGGGTTGGTAATCCGCCAGTGGGGAGACTATTCCGATCTACATTTTCTACGAATTGCGAATATCTTCGGGTTGAGAGTTTGTCCTTGCGAAGGTTACTGGTACCTTTTTACTGGGCTACATCTGGCAGATCTATCAGTTTCGGCTCTGAGATTTCTCCCGCAACCTTCGCAAGGGTTCGTTTAGACTCAGAGACGTTAGAGGTCCGCTCCCTTTTTTCCGCCG